>DASTDQ010000820.1:0-9773 GCA_035710305.1 Vicinamibacterales bacterium
CGCCTCCGCGGGCATCCCGTCCATCGGGCTCGGCAACTTCACGTGGGACTGGATCTACGCCGACTACCCGCGGGTGCGTCTCGCGCCGTCGCTCCTGCCGGCAATCCGCGCGGCCTACGCGAAAGCCTCGATGGCGCTTCGACTGCCCATGTCTGGCGGCTTCGAGAGTTTCTCCAACGTCCGGGACATCCCCTTCGTCGCGCGGCACGCCAGCCGCACGCGGGAGGAGGTGTGCAAGCTGCTGAAGATCCCGTCGGACAAGCCGATCGTCCTGGGCTCGTTCGGCGGCTTCGGCGTGTCGAACATCGATTCGGATCCGTTGAGCAAGTCCAAGAAGTACACCGTCGTGATGACGGCCATGGCGCCGCTCAGCCGTACGCGGCGCGACACGGCGACGTCCGAAAGGAAGGGATCGCTCGTCACCGTCAACGAAGAGGCGATGTACGGCATCGGCGTCCGCTACGAGGACCTGGTCGGCGCCGCCGAGGCGGTGGTGACCAAGCCGGGGTACGGCATCGTGTCCGAGTGCATCGCCAACGACACCGCAATCCTGCACGTGCCTCGCGGACACTTCCCCGAGTACGACGTCCTCGTCGAAGAGATGCCCAAGCACCTGCGCTCTGCCGCATTCGGTGTCGAGGATCTTCTGGCGGGACGGTGGGAGCCCGCGCTGGACAAGCTGCTCGCGCAGCCGAAGGGCAAGAAGAAGCCCGACACCAACGGCGCCGAGATTGCCGCCGACATCCTGCTGAAGGCGCTCGACAAGCCCCCCAAGAAACCGCGCGGGCGGCCCAAGATGAAGCCGTAGGCCTTTCAGCTACCGGCTACCAGCTACCAGCGAGTATGGCGTTCTTGTCGTGGTCCGCGTGCGGGCAGGTGCTGCTCTTCTCGTCCACGATGGTCACGACCTGCTTCGTCCACGTCTCATAGGTGCCGGCCAGGCATCCGCACGGGAGCACCCCGCTCGAGACAAGAGTTCGCAGCCCGGGAGTCCAACCGAGGATCGTGCGCACTCTCGCGGGAGCCCGCTCGGCGGTTGACGTTGTAAACGATGTAAACGCCACGCCGCGCGAATCTGCAATCCTCGCGCCACGAGGAACCTTCGCGAACCGGACCATTCCGTTCCAGTGTCGCGCCCTCGACAGAGCCCGATGGCCAGATGTGTAACCCGATGTGGACCATCGCGTCGTCCCTTGAAGAGCGCGCTGGCGCTAGATCGTCTTCGTCTTCAGCTTGCCCCCTCCGTCGGCTTTCTGCTTCGCTGACGGACTGTTCTGCGTCAGCTGAGCGATATCGCCGTAGGTGACCAATCGAGGCGCCGCGTACGGCTTCTTTGGTCCTGTCCGTGTGTTCTCGCTCATGGCGTCGTTGCGGCCGCCTCCCTCGGTCCCTTCGTCACCAGCTCCTCGCATACCCGCGGGAGTTCCGAGAAGCCCGCGCCGAGCGTCAACTCGCGAACCGGAATCCGCTCGGCGACCTGGCTCACGCAGTCGAACTCGCTCGCGCGCATCGGGCCATCCAGCAGGTAGTTGCCATACGTGTGCCCGACCAGCGTCAACAATGCCGCCTGCGGCTTCAGGGTGCGAACGCCGAACGACGCGGGCGAGGGGGCTCTGCCGCTCAGGACGTAGATTACCTCGATCGGAAGCGGAGTGGACTGGAACCGAAATCGGCCCACCAGGTCCAGGTATCGCTTGTCGTAGGTCGCCGTCAGCGCCGGCAGTGCGGCTGCGGACCCGAACAGCCCCTCGACGGACTCCGGCCAGATCGTGAGCCGCGGATGACTCGGGTAGGCAAGTACACCATTCTCGGTGAGCACGATGGGTACGACGTCGTCGGACAACACTGGATAGCCGAGGGCGGCAAACGCGACGGCCGTCGTCGACTTTCCCATTCCCGCGTCGCCTGCGAACACAATGGCCCGGCCGCCGACCGCGACGGCGCTGGCGTGCAGCGGAACGATTCCGCGAAGCCGCATGACGAATCCGAGGACGGGGCCGAGCAGATAAATGGCGGCGTCAGCGCTCGACAGCGGGGCCTCCCAGCGCACGTGGACGCGCGACGCATCGTGATCGACGGTGTACTCAGCGCCATCGCAATAGCGGAGGCGGTGTCCTCCGCCGGGCCGCGTCCAGACCGTCAACAGCGGGGTGCCGGAATCGTCGCGCGAGGAACTGAGATAGCTAACCGACTCCGGAATCGAGCCCTCGTCCAGACTGTCGTCGCCCATCAAGACATACAGGTCGGGAGAGTCTGTGTCCGCAGCCGATGGCAACCCAGGAATGGGCGCGTTGCACGCGATGGACAGTCCGAACGCTTCGTAATGATGGTCGCTCAATTGAGTTCCGTCGGCGCGGGCCCACCGGCGCTGCATCGTATCCAGTTCGCCAGGCTGATCGCCGCCCACGTGCCCGGGCTGCGGTCTGTCAGGAGGGAGTCGTGGCGAACCGTCGATCGAAATCTGTCGACGTTCACGTAGCGGGTGATGTCAGGAGTGCTCGCGAGCAGACGCGTGGCTCGCTCCAGAGACCAGCGGCCGCGCGGACCGACGGGGTCGGCCTGAAGGGGCGTCTTCGGCCGCGCGAGGACTGCCCCCGGCAAGCGATCGCGCATGGACGCACGAAGGATCCGCTTGTTGACGCACCAGGGAGTCGGAAGCGTCAGGGCATACGTCACGAGGCGCACGTCGAAGAAAGGGTACCTCACCTGTACGGGCCGTCCCGTTGCGCCCGGATCGAGGCTCTCGAAGGTTGACGGCCACCACGGATCCACCAGGTCGTTCAACGCGCGGCTCCGCGCGCCGCGCGCCGCGGTGCGGGCGGCCCCTACCTCACGCCAGCGTTCGTGCGGATCGAAGGCTCGAAGCAGCCCATCTGCCAGCCACGTGGGCACGCCGCGGGACCTGCGGAACCAGCCCCTGAGCGTCGAGCGCAGTCCGACTGGCGGCAGCGAGCCTGCGCGACACGCGCGCCATACGTCTCCGGCCAGACTCGAGAACGGAACCCAGCCAACCTGCTCGATGATCGTCGACGGCAGGAGGAGCGGATCCCCACCCTCCCCGGTGAGGACGACGTGCCCGTGAGCGGATGCCAGGTCGAGCACATCGGACATGACGGCGCTCAGCCCCTCGAGCGACGGCTCCGGAGGCAGAGCGTCCCGGTCCCATCTCGCGAACGGCTCGTAATCGTCCACAGGCAGGTGGGTGATGCCGATCCCCAGCGAGCGCGCGACGATCGACGAGTACCGGCGCTCTTCGTCCCGTGCCTGCGCGTCGTAGACGAGCGTGTAGGCGTGAAGCCTGTCGGTCTTCGGACGGGCGATCTCCGCCGCGACGGAGGCCACGCTGGAGGAGTCGAGCCCGCCGCTCATCAGCACCGCCGTCCTGTCGGACCGGATGCGGTCCGCCACGGCTTCGCGCATCAGCCGAGAAAAGCGCTCCACGCGGTGGCGTGGGTCGGACTCGCGGTCGAGATCGGCCGGCTCGAGCCGCCAGTAGCGATCGACTCGAGGTGGTCCCTCCGGTGAGCACGTCAGTCGATGAGCCGGAGGAAGGCGCTGCAGGTCCGCGAAAGACGTCTGCGACGGCTCCACACACAGACCGAAGAGCAGAAAGTCGCCGATCGCTTCGTCACGCAGTCGATCGCTCACAAGGGGATGACGCCTCAGCGTGCGCAGCGTGCTGCAGACGAGGAGCGTCCTGCCGACGTGTGCGTAGTAGAACGGCTTGACCCCGAAACGGTCGCGGGCGCAGAACAGGCGACGACGCTGCGCGTCCCAGAGGCAGAACGCAAAATCCCCAGTCAGGTGCGAGACGCACTCCACGCCCCAGCAATCGTAGGCGCTCAGGATCATGTCGACGTCGGAGCGGGGCTCGACGCGGGATCGCGCCGATGAGGGCTGAAGCGCCGCGATGAGAGAGCCTCGATCGTCGAGCCGCCCGTCAAGAACGGCCCAGAGTCGATTCTCCAGGCCACGGGGCTGCCGCGCTTGGTCGCCAATCGACTCCGCAGCGAGCGGCGCGCAGCCAAGGCCGACGCAGCCATCGATCGTGAGATGCTGGCCGCCAGGCCGTCGATAGGGCTCGACGTCCATCAGCGAACCGAGTGCGGTCCGGTCCACGGGCGCGCCGTCGGTGTTGAAGATTGCCGCTACACAGGCCACGACTGGTGCGGCAGACTACGACATTCTCCGCGAGGCGTCCACCTTCCTGAGGTCGGATCCTCCCAACTCCCAATTCCCAATCACCAACTCTCAAACGTTGGAGGTTGGGAGTTGGAGGTTGGGAGTTGTGAGTGCGAGGATGTGCTCCATGTCCGAATACGATCTGCTCCAGTTTCATGCCTTCTGCTTGACGGGGACAGGCTCGAGGCTGGATCAGTACGCCGCGGCGCTCTCGCGTCGGGTCCGCCAGGGTGACGTGGTCCTGGATATCGGCACCGGTTCCGGTCTGCTGGCGCTGCTGGCCTGTCGCGCGGGCGCGAGCCGCGTCTACGCCGTCGAAGCAAGCGATGCGATCCGGTACGGCGAGCTGCTTGCGGCGCGTGCCGGGCTGGCAGACCGCATCCGGTTCATACACACGCCGTCTTCTCAGCTGGTGCTCTCAGAACGAGTCGACGTCGTCGTCGCAGACATCCACGACACGTTCGGCCTGCAGTCGGGCGGCGTAGCGACGCTCGTCGACGCGCGGGCACGTTTCCTGAAACCCAGCGGGGCGCTGATTCCCCAGGCGATTCAGCTCATGGTGGCTCCGGTCGATGCCGCGGAGCTGTACGCGAAAGAGATCGACGTGTGGAGCCGGAAGGTGCAGGACGTCGACCTGTCGCCGCTCAGGACGTTCGCCGTCAACCAGCTCCATCCGGCCAGGCTACCGAGAGAAAGCCTGCTGGCCCAGCCGGCACGGCTGGCGACAATCGATCTCGTGCACGTGGATCGCCTGCACGCGGGGGGCAGCGTCGACGTGAAAGCCGACCGCGACGGCACGATGCACGGCGTGTGCGGGAGCTTTGTCACGACGCTGACCGAAGGCGTGGCGATGGGAAACGTGCCGGGCGAATGCGGGACGACCAACTTCGCACAGGCATTCTTTCCCCTGAGCTCTCCCGTCGATGTCTCGAGGGGTGATCTGATCTCGATCGGCGTCGACAGTTACGACGGCCACGTCATGCGGTGGCGGATTGCCATCGCGCACCCGGGCGATGCGGCGTACGCACGGTTCGACCACTCCTCGCTGGGGGTCACCTCCTTGTCAGCGGCGACCTTGCGCAAGCATGCGTCAGACTATCGCCCGGCGCTGACGAGCCGAGGCTCGATGGAGCGGGCGCTGCTCGATCGTTTCGACGGCACTTCTCCGGCAAGGCAGCTGGAAACCTGGTTGCGTGAGCGGTACGGCGAGCTGCTGCCGTCGAATCAGGAGGCCGCCGCGTTCCTCAGATCGACGATCGAGCGGTGCGGGTGAGGCTGGGTTGCGTCAAGACCATCCAGGGCTGCGCAGGGATTGACCCCGGCGCGGGGGTGCCGTGTTCGACCCACGCGTGCGCGGCCAGGGTGTGCCCGTCCTTGCGAACTCCGATGCAGAGCATGGGCGCAGCTCCGCGGCGACGCAGCAGGGCGTACAACACCAGGCTCTCCCGAAGGCACGTCCGGGAAATCGGCAACACGCGGTACGCGGCCTCGGCGAAGCGCGCGAGACGATCGTGTTCGACGCCACGCATAAGAGCCGAGGAGCTCGGCTCCATCCGATCGAGCAGGCTCAGCAGCCTCGAGAACGGCACAAGCCTCAGCGCCAGCTCGATGCCGACGGCACATGCCACGCTCTCGACGACGGCGAAGTAGTCCGCCGCGCCTCGCCGCAGACGCAGGCTCATCGCGACGTGAGCTCGGAGACGACCAGGAGCCGTTTCTCGCAGAGCTCCTGCACCAGGGCCGTCAGGTCATGCAGAAGAACATCGGGGGGCACGTCGTACTCGTCGACCATGACCGAGCACACGTCCGAGAGCGTCTTCGATTGCGCGAGCAGATTCCAGGCGCGCGTGCCCACCGCGTCCAGTCCGTAGTAGACGCCAGACTCGAGGTTCAGGAGGACCGTCTCTCCCCCGACCTCGCGTGAGAGCACCGAAGGGTGAACGGTCAGGGAGGACGTCGCGTCCATCGATGAGGAAGTTAACACGCCTGGCCGGCAGCCGAAAGCTGCTGGTCGGTAGCCCGTTCAGGGTCTCGCGGTGATGTTTCGGACGAAAGCTCCTTCGTAGTCGGGGCTCGACCGGAGTTGATCTCGCGCCCGGTCAGCGTCTTCGGCCGATGCGTAGGGCCCGATGCGGACCAGACTCAGCTCTCCGCGCGACCCCAGATCGGCGAGGACCGCGTAGCCGGGCAGTCCGGCGGCCACGAGCCGCTGAACCATTTCGGCCGACCGCTCGGGACTCGCAAACGCGGCGACTTGTACGACCCAGGTCTGTTGTGTCGCGCCAGCCGGAGCCGGCCGTGCGGCGGGAGCCGCCAGTACGGGCGCCGTCGACGTTGACGTCGCGGGCCGCCCGCGTGGCCGCACGGGCGGCGGCAGCGTCAGCGGTGACGCGGGAGGGGGCGGCAGTTCGATGCGACCGGATCTCGCCGCCACTGTTGACACGGTCATTGCACCGGCGGCCAGCACGACAGCCAACGCCACGGCCGGCAGCGCGAGCGTCTTCAACGCCCCAACCCACTTCGCACCAAGCGAAGACCGCCGCCGGCGAGGAAGCGGTTGTTCGTAGGGCGCCGCCATCGTCTCTCCGGCTTGCCGCGCCACCGGCGGAAGATCCAGCAGAGCTCTGAGGTCGTCGGCAACCGGTGAAGGCTGGGCGGCCGTTTTCTGAAAGAGCCCCCGCGGGGCGGGCTCACCGGGCGTGCCCGACGCGCGAGGCGGTTCCTGGCTCACCTCGCCGGAGCGGACGCGTGCCGGCGGCGCCATATCGACGGCCGCCACCGTCAACTCGAGTTCCTGGAGCGCCCGCCTCACCTGCGCGTGGCCGATCTGAGACGTCCGGTCGAGACAACCGTAGTGGAGAGCGCGATCGCAGATACGATTCACCAGCCTCGGTACACCCTCGGACGCCTCGTAGACGAGACTGAGAGCGGTCGACGAGAACGCCACCTGGTCGCGAACGCCGCCGGCGGCGGCGAGGCGGTACGCCACGTAGCCGCTGACACCTTCTCGCGTCAGCGGGGGTAGATCGCAGGCCGTCGTGACCCGCTGCGCGATATGCCGCATCTCGGGAAGCGCGAGGCGTCCCCGGAGCGGCCTCTGCCCGACGAGGATAATCTGCAGGAGCCGCCGGCCCGCTTCCATCTCCGAGAGCGCGCGGATCTCGTTGGCGAGGGCCGGCGTCAGATGTTGTGCCTCGTCGATCACCAGCGTCGCGAACGCATCGACCGACTCGAGCGATGTGAGGAACTCGTACAACCGGCACGCCAGATCCGCCCGCGGCGCCCCCTTCAGACGTCCCTGTGAGAGATCGTCGACCGACACCTCTCCAAAGCCGACCAGCAGCATTCGAAGCAGGTCTTCCCGAGTCAGGTACGGATCGGGGACGAACGTGGTGAACGTCTTGCGATCGAGCTGATAGATCGCCGCCCGGCACAACATGGTCTTTCCCGTGCCCATGTCGCCAGTCAGGACAATCAGCCCCTCACGGCGGCGGATGGCACCCAGCAGGTCCTCGAGCACCGCGGCGTGGGGCGGGCCCTTGTAGAGGCCTCGCGGGTCCGTGGAAAGACTGAACGGTTTCCTCGTCAGCCCGTAGAACGGCTCGTAGGTCAGCACGCCGCCCGGGGCAGGCGAGGCTCCTGATTCGGCCACGCCGTCAACCCTCATCGGATGTTCCGGACCGTGACCTTTCCACTGACTCGTCATCGAGGCGTTTCCGGTCCTCCAGCACTGCCATTTATCGGCTCGGCTGAGGAGCCGTGACAGGCCGACGCCACGCGGCGTGGGCATTCCCGTGGCCGATCCTGCAGTCGTGCGCAATTGTGAGTTCTACTCACGAGCTTCGGCGGGGCCGATACACGATCATCGGGAGTCGCCCGTCTGCGTTCCCGTGTGCGCGATGCTCGCCAACGACGCCCTGACGCCGCTGCGCCACGACGCCCATCCGACGGTGCCAATCAAGCCGGCCGAAGTGCACCTGCTCGACCGGGTGCATGCGCTCTATCGCTACCGCAACGTGGCAATTGTCGCGTTCGCGGTCATCCTGACGGGAGCGTTCCTGAAAGCCTACTGGCAGACGCCGCTCTACCGCGCGAGCGTGAGGCTTCTCATCGAAATCGAAGACGAGCGCACGCTGGCGCTCGAGACGCTCGGCACCAATCGCTCGTACGACTACCAGGACCCGGAGCCGTACTTCCAGACGCAGTACCGCATTCTCACCGGGCGCGACCTGGCTCGACGCGTCGTCGACAAGCTCGATCTGACCCACGCCGTGGAGTTCGGCGGCTCCCTCGCGCCGGCCGCGCCCGAGGCCGTCGTCGACGCTGTCGCCTCGCGCGTCTCGGTCGCTCCGGTGCGGGCCAGCCGATTGGTCGACGTCTCGTTCGTCTCCGCCGATCGCAACCTCGCGTCGCAAGCCGTGAATACGCTCGCCGAAGAGTACGTGACTCAGAACCTGGACCTTCGCCGGCAGAACATGGCCCGCAGCCTCGAGTGGCTCGCTCAGGAGCTGGTGCGTCAAAAGAACCTGGTGGAGACGAGCGAAAGGGCCATGGCCCAGTACCGCGAGGATCAGAACGCGCTGTCGCTCGAGGACCGGCAGAACATCGTGATCGCTCGGCTCAATCTGCTCAACGAGTCGGCCACGCGCGCACGAGCCAACCGTGCGCAGAAGGAGTCGCTGTTCAAGCGACTGGAGTCGCTGCGGTCGGACTCGTCGCCCGATACCATTCCGGCGCTGCTGCAGAACACCTACATCCAGACGATGAAGGGGCAGGTCGCCGACCTGGAGCGCCGGAAGGCGTTGTTGTCGGAGCGCTACGGGGACAAGCACCCCGAGATCCTGACGATCAACGCCTCCATCGACGATGCGAATCGTCAGCTTCGGCTGGAGCTGGCCAAGGCCGTGGACGCGATCCGTCACGACTACGAATCGGCGCTGCTCGAAGAGCGCACTCTCCTCAGCGCCCTCGAGGAGCAGAAGGACATCGCCACGGACCTCGATCGCAAGAGCGTCGCATACACCGTGCTCCAGCGCGAGGCCGAGAGCAACCGCGACCTGTATCAGGCGCTGCTGCGCCGCGAGAAGGAGCTCCAGGTGCTCGCCAACAGCCAGGGCAACAACGTGCGGCTGGTCGAGCGCGCGGGCGTGCCGGGCGCGCCGTTCAGCCCCAACATCCGGCGCAGCGCCATGCTCGGCGGCATGGTCGGCCTCCTCGTCGCGCTCGGGCTGGCATTCGGGCTCGATCACTTCAACGACACCATCCGCACGCCGGACGACGTGACTCGAAGGCTCGGGCTGCCGTTCCTCGGCCTGATTCCCGCTGTGAAGGGACAACCCGGCCGGCCGGTGCTGTCCGCCTCGAGCGACTTCGGCGAGGCGATCCGGGCGCTCAGGACGTCGTTGGCCCTCAGTCACACGACTCCTGGCAGCGCGATCGTGCTGGTGACGAGCGCCCAGCCGCTCGAAGGCAAGACGACGACGGCATGCAACCTGGCGGCTGCGCTCGCATACGGCGGCGCACGCGTCCTGCTCATCGACGCCGATATGCGGCGTCCCGGCGTGCACTCCGGGCTCGGTGTGAGAAACGGA
>DASTDQ010000821.1:0-5105 GCA_035710305.1 Vicinamibacterales bacterium
TCCATCGCCCAGTTCGTGACCTTGCCGGTCTTCTCGTCCTTGACGTCGATGTAGAAGAACGTGTGCGGGTTCATCCACTCGACCTTGGTGACCGGGCCGGTGAACTTGAACGTCTTGGACGCGTCGAACTCGGCCGAGAACGAGTGGTGGGCTCTAACCCCCGACACGCCGGCAAGCAAGGCGACTACACCGAGAACAACGGCTAACTTGGTTCGCATCTAACCATCCTCCATGCGAAGCGTGCGAGAGCGACTTCCACCGTCTCTTACCGGTCAATACTGACCCGTTTCCCCGGGCGTTGACCGCGTTTTATTCTCGCTGCCCCGCGCGTGACATGTCAAATGCACGCACGCCATGCGGACGAAGGGCGGAAAGGGGCCTATCTCGAGGCGGCGCACGCCGTTAGCGCGCGCTTGGCCGCCGAAGCCGCGGTGCGGCGAAGGCGGGTCAGTGCATGGGGACCGCGAGACGCGGGCGCTGGTCGCTCCGGGGAAATGTCATTCCGGTGGTTCTGCGAAGCTTGAAGTACGGCTGGAGCACTTCGAGCGACCGTTCCCGGGCCACGGCAAGGTGCTGGCGTACCGCGTCGGCAGCCTGTAGCGCGCTCCCCCCGCACAGCGCCTCCGCCAGGTCCTGGTGGCGAGACCGGGGATCGCTCGGCTGCGGCTGACGCATCGTGCAGTACCAGATCGACGCGAGCGCATGCGTCCGGTCGATTGCGCTGAGCAGCGCGGGACAGCGCGCGTCCTGCGCGATGCGGTTGTGCAGCTTGATATGCACGCTCTGATAGAGCGCGCGGTCGGCCTGCATGCCCAGCTCGTCGACGCGGACGGCCAGTTTCTTCAACTCCTCCCGCTCCGTCGGAGTGGCGACATCCGAGTACCGGATCGCGGCCTGCACTTCGAGCGCCTCGCGGACGACGTAGTGCCCCTGCACGTCTTCGGGAGACGGAATCCGCACACGCGTGCCGGCGCGTGGACGGCTCTCGAGCAGCCCCTCGACCTCCAGTCGCAGCAATGCCTCCGACACGGGAAGGAAGCTCATACGGAGCTCGGTCGCGATCTTTCGCCGCGAAATGACCTGCCCCAGTCCGATCGTTCCACTGAGGATGCGGTGTCGGACAACGATGTACGCTTCTGCGGCCAGGCCCGCTGGCTGGGTCGAGTCCCTCATGGTTTTCCTCTCCACGCGCCGACCGCTCCGCTCCAGTGGCTGCGTGTGAACCCGGAATCTTCGAGAAGGCTGCTGGTCTGACATAGATCCACCGAAAGAGTGATTCAGCACCGGTGCCCATTTCCTGGCCGCTCGACCGTCGGCTGCGGGCTCGTCCACCCCTGTCCCGCCGCCTTCCTGCCCTGCTCGCGATCCTCACGGTGGCCGGCGCCGCATGTGGCATCGCGCCCTCCGGACGATCGCTCGATCGACTTCACCCCTGTGCCACCGATGAAGGCCCGACCGAGGCGTTGTGCGGCACCGTGACGGTCTTCGAGAACCGCCATACCGGTATTGGACGCCGAATCGAGCTTTTAGTTGCTGTCCTCCCTGCGCTCGCCTCCGTCCCGGAACCGGACGCCTTCGTGTTCCTCGCAGGCGGACCCGGCCAGGGTGCGGCGCAACTTGCCCGCCAGATACAGGAACTGTTCCGTCGCGTCCAGCGCAAGCGCGACATCGTCCTCGTCGATCAGCGAGGCACCGGCAAGTCGAATCCACTGAACTGCCGGTCCGAGTCGAGCTCGCTTCGGGAACTCACGGAAGGTTCCCAGGCCGTGCTGGCTCGTTTGCGCCGTTGTCTCGACAGCTATGACGCGGACGTCCGGCTGTACACGACGGACATTGCTATGGACGATCTTGACGACGTCCGGGTTCATTTGGGTTACGAGCGGGTAAACCTTTATGGCGGGTCGTACGGCACTCGAGCCGCTCTTGCCTACCTTCGTCGTCACGGCGAGCACGTGCGCTCGGTCGTCCTCGACGGCGTCGCGCCCCCGGACATGCGGCTGCCCCTCTTCATGGCCCGCGACGCGCAGCGGGCGCTCGACCGGCTGCTCATCGACTGCGATGCGGACTCGTCGTGCCGGGCCAGATTCCCGGGAATGGCGTCCCGAATCCGGACGTTACTGTCCAATCTCGAACGCTCGCCCCGGCGTGTGAGCGTCGTTCACCCGCGGGCCGGACTCCCGGAAGAGGTGGAGGTCAGCGCCGGGCTCGTGGCCAGTGTGCTGTTCAACTCCCTGTACTCGCCGCTAACCGCGTCGATCGTCCCGACCCTCGTCGATCGAGCCGAGCAGGGTGATTTTCAAAGCCTGTTCGCGCTGGCGCTCGCCAACGAGGACGGCCTGGACAACATGAGCCTCGGGATGCAGCTCTCGGTGCTCTGCAGCGAGGACGCGTCGCGCATCACGGCCGCCGAGGTCTCGAAGGAAACCGCCGGAACGATCTTCGGATTTCACCTGCTGGGAGCGCGGCTCGAGGCGTGCGACATGTGGCCCAAAGGAAAGGTGGACGAGGACTTCTATGCGCCGGTCGTGAGCGACGTCCCGACGCTCGTGCTCTCTGGTGATATCGATCCGGTCACACCGCCAGGGTGGGGCGACTCCGTCGTCAAGCATCTCAGCCGCGGGCTGCACATCACCGCTCCGGGCACGGGGCACGGCGTCGTGACGACGGCGTGCGGCAACCGCCTGGTGAGCGACTTCATCGACCGCGGTTCGATCGACAACCTTGACACCGAGTGCATCGCCGCCATCCGGCGACCACCGTTCTTCGTCACGCCGGCCGGGCCGGCGCTGACGCAGCGGGCGGCCGGCAAATGATCAGGATCGAGGACGTCCGCAAGCATTTCGGCAGCGTCGCGGCCGTGGACGGCGTGAGCTTCACGGCCGAAAACGGGGCGATTACCGGGCTTCTGGGACCGAACGGCGCAGGCAAGACGACGACGCTCCGCATGCTCTATGCGGTGATGGCGCCCGACAGCGGACAGATTCACGTGGACGATATCGACGCCGTCGCTTCGCCGCAAACCGCACAGGCGCGCCTCGGCGTCCTGCCGGACGGGTTCGGGCTGTACCCGCGCCTGACCGCGCGCGAGCACCTGGAGTACTTCGGCGCGCTTCACGACATGGGCGGCGCGCACCTCGCCAGGCGGATCGACGAGCTGCTCGATCTGCTCGACATGCGGGGAATCGCCGACCGGCGGACCGCCGGCTTCTCGCACGGAGAGCGCACGAAAGTGGCCCTCGCGAGGGCGCTCGTCCACGATCCGCAGAACGTGCTGCTCGACGAGCCGACCAACGGGCTGGACGTGATGAGCACCCGCGCCGTGCGCGCCATCGTCGGCCGGCTGCGCGACGAGGGCCGGTGCGTGCTGTTCTCGAGCCACGTGATGCAGGAGGTGTCGGCGCTGTGCGACTCGATCGTCGTGATGTCCCGCGGAAAGGTTGCGGCCGTCGGCTCCCCCGATGACCTTCGCCGGCAGACCGGGCACGACAACCTCGAGGACGCCTTCGTGAAGCTGGCCGATCGCAGGCGGAGGCCGTCCGCGTGACCGGGCTCCGCGCGGTGCGTCAGGCGGCCATCGTCTGCAGGAAGGAGCTGAGGGACTCCCTGAGGGATCGGCGCGCCCTCTGGTCGATCCTGTTCAGCGTGATCATCGGTCCCGTGTTGATCGGTTTCATGATGAACCGCATCATCGACCGGCAGCGCGAGGCCGAAAACGTCGTCATTCCAATCGTCGGCATGAACCGGGCACCGGCCTTGGTTGACTGGCTGCGGCAGCAGGCGGGCGTGACGGTGGAGGAAGGGCCGGCCGATGCCGAACGGGCGGTCAAGGAACGCCGCGAGGCCGTCGTCGTGGTCATTCCCGAGAACTTCGCGGAACGGTTCGCCGACTCCAAGCCCGCAACCGTCCGCGTCGTCGCCGACGGCTCGCGCAACGACACCCGCGCGCAAGGCGAACGGGTGCGCCGCCTGCTGGCAGTCTACGCAGCCGAGATCGGCAGCCTGCGCCTGATCGTCCGCGGCGTGAGCCCTGCCGCCGTCAGGCCGCTCGCGATCGAAGACGTGGAGGTGTCAACCGCGCAGCAGCGCGCCGCGCAGATTCTGACCTTCATCCCGATGTTCATCATGGTGGCGGGCTTCGTCGGCGGCATGCAGATCGCTACCGATTCGACGGCGGGCGAACGCGAGCGCGGATCGCTCGAGCCGTTGCTCGTGAACCCGGCGCCGCGCGCGTCGTTCGTCACCGGAAAATGGCTTGCCGCTTCGGTGGCCGCGATCGGCAGCGCCATCCTGACGACGGCATTGTGCGCGCAGTTGACAAAGCTCCTGCCGCTCGAGGATATGGGCGTGAGCCTGCGCCTCGGCCCCGATTACTTCGGGTACGTTCTGCTGGCGGCCATCCCGTTGTGCCTGTTCACGGCCGCCCTCCAGGCGACGGTGGCGACAATGTCGCGGTCCTTCAAGGAGGCGCAAAGCTACATGGGCGTCCTCATGCTCGGCCCGATGCTCCCGGGCCTGGTCGCCTCGCTCTATCCAATGGGCAGCACGCTCTGGCTGAACGGCATACCGATGCTCGGCTCCTTCCTGCTTCTCTCGGACACCCTGAGCGGCCGTCCGCCTGGCGCCGCCGAATTCCTGACGTCGGCGGCCGTCTCGTTCGCCCTGACCGTGGGCCTTCTTCGAGTGACAACGAGGCTCTTCCGAAGCGAACACATCATCTTTGGGCGCTGATTCCTGAAGGGTCCGGCTAAAGCCGGACACTACTTATGTCTCTCCTTATGTCTCTCCGTAATGGCTGAGCTTGATCGGTTGACGTACGTAGTGTCCGGCTTCAGCCGGACCCAAAGAAGTAGTGTCCGGCTTTAGCCGGACCAGGCCACACAAGATGGCCAATGTGCACGTTGTGTGCAGTCGCAAGCGATTCCTGCCGATAGGCTGTCCATCATGGCATTCGAGGCTGCGCGCCAGGACGAAGGCAGCGCGTATTCTTCCCGACCGATCGCGGGGCCGGTCCGCCTGACGCCCGGGCTCTTCGACGCATCGCCCTCGACGCCCGCCTCTCTGACCTACGAGCACTACTACGGGCTGAAAGAAAAGGCGTTCAGCCT
>DASTDQ010000822.1:0-7519 GCA_035710305.1 Vicinamibacterales bacterium
CGGCAGCGGGGGCGAGGTCTTCAGGCTTCAGCATGGCGGCTCCCGAAAATTGCAGTGCCGACCCGCACCATCGTGGCGCCTTCCTGGATGGCCACTTCGAAGTCGCCGCTCATGCCCATGGACAACTCGCCGAGCATGGACGCCGGAACCCCAGAAGCCAGCCACCCGTCGCGGAGGTCGCGCAGCTCGCGAAACCAGCGGCGCGAATCCTCGGGCGTGTCCGGTACGGGCGGCAGCGTCATCAACCCGACCACCCGGGCGGCGCAGCATGCGGCCGCGGCTTCCAACAGCCGCGGCACCTGGTCGGGTGGGGCGCCGAACTTGGTCGCTTCCCCCGCCAGATCCACCTGGATGAGCAACTCCGCCGCATGCCCTGATTCCCCGGCCGCGCGGTCGAGCTTTCCGAGAAGCTCGATGCTGTCGACCGACTGAATCGTGGCAAACGCCGGCGCCGCCTTCCGGGCCTTGTTCGTCTGCAGGTGGCCAAGCAAATGCCACCTGATTGGAAGGTCGGCAGATCCGGCTATTTTCTGTAGGGCTTCCTGGACCTTGTTCTCCCCGAAGTCACGTTGACCCGCGGAATAGGCCTCACGAATGGCCTCGATGGGGAAGGTCTTGGAGACGGCAACGAGCCGGATGGAGCCCGGGTCCCGTCCGGCCGACCTGGCCGCGGCCGCGATGCGGCCGCGAACCACGGCCAGGCGTTCGGAAATGGGCATGGAACGGGGCGCCGCCGGGGCTGAGCCGCGGGGGCTGAAGCCCCCGCGCTACTTCACTTCACCATCTTCTGCAGCGCGGGCAGCGCGGCCTTCACTTCGGCCGCCTTCGCGCCGTTCGGGTCGATCTTGAGGTAGGCCTCCAGCGCTGTAATGGCCTCCGGGAAGGCTCCCAGGTTCAGGGCCGTCATGCCGAGCTGGTACTGCGCGAGCGCCATCGTCGGGTCGGCCTTCGTCGCCGCCTCGAACAGGGTCTTCGCCTCGGCGAACTTGCCCGCGTTGAACATGATGACGCCCTGGTTGTAGCTGGCTTCGGCGCCGCCTCCGGCCGCGGCCCCGGCCGCGCCCCCGCCCGAAAGCTCCACGGCTTTCTTGCTGGCTTCGGCCGCGAGGTCGAACTTCTTCTGCGTGTTGTACAGGCCCGCAAGGCCGGTGTAGGCGTCGGCGGCGTCGGGCTTCAGCTCGATCGTCTTCTTGAACGCCGCTTCGGCCTGCGCGTAGTCCTTCTTATTCATGTAGCTGACAGCGATGTTGTAGTGGCACTCCGCGCACGTCGGGGCCACGGCAAGGACGTCGTTGTACTTGGCGATCGCCTCGTCATAATTCCCGGCCTTCATGGCCGCCACCGCGGCCGTCGCCGACGCTTGCAGTTTCGCGAGCGCCTCTTTGTTTGCGCCCTCCGTGGGCGCAAGCGCCGCCGTCGTTCCCGCTTTGCGAAGAGTGAAGGTCATCGGCGCATTCGGCCCCTGCTGTATCCTCGCCGGCTGCGTCTCGGGGCCGAGGCCTTCCTTCGAGGCCGTCACCTTGTATTCGCCGGACGCCAGGCCTATCTGGATGAACTCCCCCTTGCGATCGGTCTTCGTCTGGGCCTTGCGGTTGGCCTCTGTGGCTTCGAAAAGGATGACGGCGTCAGGAATCGGTTGACCCTGATCGTCGATGACCCTGCCGCGCGTGAGGCTTTGCGCCAGCGCAGGCGACGACGACACCGCAAACACAACCGTGAGGAGCGCGACGACGCGGAGCAGATGGGTCCGCATGAGAGCCTCCTGAATCACGACACAAGTCTACTTGAAGAACCGGCCAACTGCATCGAGGTCGTGTGTAAGGGGCGCGGGGGGAAGCGACGCCAGGAATCGCCGTCCATATCCCATCGTCCGCAGCCGGGGATCGAGCACCGCGAGCACGCCTTGATCGCTGCGGTGCCTGATCAATCGCCCGAGCCCCTGCTGCAGCGAGAGGATGGCAAGGGGAACCTGGTACTCCGAAAACGCATCCCCGCCGCGGGCCGTAATCGCGTCGATTCGCGCGGCCGTGACGGGGTCGCCGGGCGAGGCAAAGGGCAGCTTGTCGATGACGACGCAGCTCAGCGCCTCGCCCACGACGTCTACCCCCTGCCAGAAGCTCGAGGTGGCCAGGAGCACGGCGTGGGGCGTGGACCTGAACTCATCGAGGAGCGCCGATCGAGGAGCGGTGCCCTGGACCAGTGTCGGATAGGGCAGGGCCATCTGGAGAAGCGGCTGTACCTCCCGCAGGACCCTGTAACTGGTGAACAGCACGAACGCCCGCCCGCGCGAGCGTGTCAGCAGCGCGATCGTTTCGCGTGCGACCGCCTCGGGAAACGACGGCGACTTCGGCGGGGGCATGCGTCGGGGGAGGTACAGCAGCGCCTGCCGGCGGTAGTCGAACTCGGACGGGACACAGAGATCCTCGGAGCTGCTGATGCCGAGCCGCCCCTTGATGTAGTCGAACGATCCGTCCACGGCGAGCGTGGCCGACGTGAGCACCACGGCGTGAAAACGATCGAACAGCGCCTCGCGAACGATGCGCGAGACGTCGACGGGCGACGCGCGGAGAAACATCCCGCGTCCGCGGCTTTCGAAGTAGTAGACGAAGTCCGGATCGTCGGCACGCAGCAGGAACCGCAGATCGCTCCGCAGCTCTCCGGCGCGACGCTGGAGGGACGCAATCACTTCGACGGCGGGATCAGGGATTGGGGATCGGGGATCAGAAAGCTCTTGATCCCTGCCCCCTGCCCCCTGCCCGCTGCCCCCTGCCCCCTCCCCCCTGCCCCCTGTTGACATCAGCGCCAGCGTTGCCTCCAGCCCTTCGAGCGCGCCGGCCAGCATGAAGCCGTCCTCCGCGTACTCGGAGATGGCCTCAGGCGTGTATCGGGCCCGGGACTCCGCGGCGCCCGGACTGGCTGCCTTGGACAGCGAGAGCGCCGAGAAGAAGATCCGGGCACGATCGGCCACGCGCGTCAGCGCCCGCGCGACCTCTTCCGTCTCCTCTCCAAACCCGGCGTGGCCGGGCAGGCGCTGGCCGTCCCGGACCAGGTCGTCCACGCGGAAGTTGCTGACCGAGACGCCGAAGTACTGCGTCGCCACGTCCTCGAGCTGGTGCGCCTCGTCCACGATGAGCGAAGAGCAGGACGGAATCACCTCACCGAACGCGCTTTTCCGAACCGACGCGTCGGCGCACAGCAGGTGGTGGTTGACGATGACGATGTCGGACTCGGCGGCGCGCTGGCGCATCAACGTGAGGAAGCAGTCCCCGTAGCGGGGACATTCCACGCCGAGGCAGGTATCGGCCTCGGCGGAGATCTCCTTCCACATCGGAAGGTCCTCGGGCAGGTCGCGCAGCTCGGCACGATCGCCGGTGGTCGTCGTCGCGGCCCACGCCTGGATCATCGGCAGCAGGACTCGCTCGCCCGTGTCGTACAGGCGGCCCGGGACGCCGTCGTCGGCAGAGTCGCGATAGCTTTCCCACCGGTGCAGGCAGAGATAGTTGGAGCGCCCCTTCATCAGCGTCGCCGTGAAGGACACGCCCAGCGCCTCGCGCAGCGCGGGCAGATCCTTGAAGAAGATCTGTTCCTGCAGGTTCTTGGTGCCTGTGGAGACGAGCGCGCGCTGACCGCTCAGGATCGCGGGGACGAGATAGGCGAGCGTCTTGCCGGTGCCGGTTCCCGCCTCGGCCAGCAGCGTCGCTCCGCCTTCGATGGCCGAGGCGACGGCGGCGGCCATGCGACGCTGTCCGTGGCGCGGCTCGAAGCCCGGCAGCGCGTGCGCGATCGGTCCCGAATCGGAGAACACGGACCCGGCGGCGGCTGCCAGGGTTCTCGGGTGCTCGGGTGCTCCTTCGTCTGAGTGCTGGTTCATGGCTCACCGTCCCGGCAGCACACGAAACCGCCGCCGGCCCTCGATGCGATACGTCTCGAAGTCGTCGTTGTCGACCGTCAGGATGACATTCAGCCGCTCCCGTCGGGCAAGGTGGACGAGCGTCGCATCCGCAAAGTCCATCGGTCGATCCGCGTAGCGCTTCATCAGCGACTCCAGGTCGACGAGGTCTCGATCGTCAATCGGCAGGACGGTGAGCGCACCAGAGTGCAGAAGCCCCCACGCGGAGGCGCGGCTCCGGCGCTCGCCTCCAAGCAGGTGAAAGAGCTCCGTCAGGACGGCCGCCGACGTGGCGAGCGGCAGCCGCAGCTCTTCGAACGCCTCGGCGCATCGCGAGTGCCAGCGGTCGTCACGGTCGAGCAGCGCCAGTATGGCCCCCGTGTCGATGAGACCGTTAGCGTTCACGCCGGTCCTTCAGGATGGTCCTGAGGCGCTGGCGGGCCTGCGCGGCTCGATCCGGATCTCCTCCGCGAATGGCGCCGATGAAGCGCGAGGCTGCCGCTCGCAGGCGGGCTTGTTCGGCGTCCTCGCTCCCGGCGGGGGCCGATCGCGAAATGATCCACTCGCCCGTCACGCGATCGAGCAGCTCCGCCACGCTGACGCGCTCCTCCCGCGCGACGTGCTCGAGGGCCGCCTTGCGCGCGCGCGAAATCCGCCAGCTGTACACGTCGTCCTTGGCCATGCACTACAGTGTAGTGCATCTTGTGTCGACGCTCCCAACCCCGGGCGCGACGGTGCGGGAGTCTGAGTCCTGGCGAAGGCGGTCAGCCGGACCTCGGGTCGTACAACGGGAACCGGCGGCACAGCCGCTCGACTTCGGACCGGACCATGCCGATCGCGCGGCCGTCGTCGGGGGCGGCCAGCACGCGGGCGATGAGCGCGCCGATCTGCTCCATTTCCGGCTGACGCATGCCGCGCGTCGTCAATGCCGGCGTGCCCACGCGAATGCCGCTCGCCACCATCGGGGGATTCTGGTCGAAGGGGATCGCGTTCTTGTTGACGGTGATGCCCGCCTTCCCGAGCGCCGACTCGGCGGCCTTGCCGGTCACGCCCTTCGAGAAGACGTCCACGAGCATCAGGTGGTTGTCGGTGCCGCCGCTGACGAGCCTGAAGCCGTGTCCCGAGAGCGACGCGGCGAGCGCCTGCGCGTTGGCGACGATCTGCCGCTGATACTCCGCGAACGACGGCTCCATCGCTTCCTTGAAGCAGACCGCCTTGGCGGCCACGATGTGCATGAGCGGCCCCCCCTGCACGCCGGGGAAGACGGCCTTGTCGATCTCCTTCGCGTACTGCTCGCGGCACAGAATCAGCCCGGCGCGAGGGCCGCGCAGCGTCTTGTGCGTCGTCGAGGTGACGTAGTCGGCGTGCGGCACCGGGCTCGGATGGATGCCCGTCGCGACGAGGCCGGCGATGTGCGCCATGTCCACGACCATCGTCGCGCCCACTTCCCGGGAGACGTTCGCGATGCGGGCGAAGTCGATCACGCGCGGGTACGCGCTCGCGCCCACCATGATCATCTTCGGCCTGTGCTCGCGCGCGAGCCGCTCGAGCTCGTCGTAATCGATCCGCTCGTCGTCCTTGCGGACGCCGTACGGAACGATCGTGTACAACTGGCCTGAAAAGTTGAGCGGATGCCCGTGGGTGAGGTGCCCGCCGTGAGCCAGGTTCATTCCAAGCACGGTGTCGCCCGGCTTGACGATTGCGAAGTAGACGGCGAGGTTGGCTTGCGCGCCGGAATGCGGCTGGACGTTGGCGTGGTCCGCCTTGAACAGCGCCTTCGCGCGAGAGATCGCGAGCGATTCGGCCACGTCCACGAACTCGCAGCCGCCGTAGTAGCGCCGGCCGGGATACCCTTCGGCGTACTTGTTCGTCATCACCGAACCGGCGGCCTCGAGCACGGCGGCGCTGACGAAGTTCTCCGACGCGATGAGCTCCAGCCCGTCACTCTGCCGGCGGACTTCGTTGCCGATGGCTTCGGCGATCTCCGGATCGGTCTCGGCGAGCGCGCGACGCATCATCGGAAGCACGGCGGGATCGGACACGGCGCGAAATTGTACTATCAGGTGACCGCTCGCCGCGCACGCTAAAGCGTGCGCTCTACGCTCTCACGGGTCCCGTGTCCAGCGATCGTAGAGCGGCGGCTTCAGCCGCCGCGGAACCATCATGAGCACCATGGTCTCTATGTCGCGCGTCGTCATCAATGCCCGCGGGGAGCAGCGGATCCGCGTCGGCCATCCCTGGATCTATCGCGCCGACGTTGTCGACGTGCAGGCGGCCGGCGGAGACGCCGTCGAGGTGATCGGCCCGCGCCGCCGCACGCTGGGCCATGCCCTCTATAGCGACCGCTCACAGATCTCGCTGCGCATGGTCACGCGCGGCGAGGCGCCGTTCGACACGTCGGTCCTCCGCGCGAGGCTCGAGCGCGCCATCCGGTTTCGCGAGACGCTCGGGCTCGACGCCGACGCGTACCGGCTGGTGCACGCCGAAGCCGATCTGCTGCCGTCGCTCATCGTCGATCGGTACGGCTCGCATCTGGTCGTGCAGACGCTGTCGCAGGGCATGGACCGGCTGCTGCCGGAGGTGACGGGCCTCCTCACCGAGCTCGCCGGGCCCGCGGGAATCCTCGCGCGCAACGACCCCAGAGTCCGCGGGCTCGAGGGTCTCGAGCAGAAAGTGGAAGTCCTCGCCGGTGTCGTGCCCGAGATGGTGCCGGTGCGTGAGGGACCGATTCTGTTCGACGTCGATCTGCGGCACGGGCAGAAGACCGGTCTGTTCCTGGATCAACGCGAGAACCGCGAGGCCGCGGCCCGCTACGCCCGCGGCCGGCTGCTCGACTGCTTCAGCTACCACGGAGGGTTCGCGCTTCGGCTGGCGGGGCAGTGTGCCGAGGCGGAGGCGATCGACATTTCTCCCGAGGCAGTGGCGCGAATCCAGGCCAACGCCGCGCGCAACGGCGTGTCCAATCTGCGGGCCCGGGAAGCCAACGTGTTCGACGAGCTGCGGCGGCTGGAGAGGGCGGGCGAGCGCTACGACACGATCGTGCTCGACCCGCCTGCGTTCGCGAAGAACAAGGCCTCCATCCCGAACGCGCTGGCCGGATACAAGGAGATCAACCTGCGCGCGATGCGGCTGCTCGCGCCGGGCGGGTACCTCGTCACCTGCAGCTGCTCGTACAACGTCAACGAGGAGCTGTTCGCGGCGATGCTCCACGAGGCCTCGATCGACAGCCACGCGCAGGTCGCCGTGGTCGAGAAGCGCATGCAGGGGCGTGATCATCCCGTGCTCGTGGGCGTCCCCGAGACGCATTACCTGAAGTGCTTCGTCCTTCGCAAAATCGAGTGACCTCATGTCGAACCTGACCCACTACACCGCGCACGTCGGCTCCAACCCCGCGAAGCAGTTCAAGTCCACGCTCTTTCGCAGCGATCACCTGCTGCTCGGCCTCAACTGCCTCGAGCCCGGCCAGGAGCAGCACGCGCACGTCCACGCCGGCCAGGACAAGTTCTACTTCGTCGTCGAGGGCACGGGGCAGTTCGTCGTGGGCGGGGAGCATCGCCCCGCGGGCGAAGGCATGGTGGTGTGGGCGCCGGCCGGCGTGAGCCACGGCGTCGTCAACCGCGGCGACCGGCG
>DASTDQ010000823.1:0-10509 GCA_035710305.1 Vicinamibacterales bacterium
CCGCAGAGCGCGACGACGAACTCGGCGCCGGCGCTCGGCACGAGGCCCCGGATGGGCAGGATGAATCCCGTCGGCCGGTTGCGCAGCCCCGGGTCGTGCGACAGCGACAGGTGCGTCTTCGCCATGCACACCGGCGCGTGGCCCAGCCCGAGCTTTTCGACGCGCTCGAGATCCTTCCGCGCCTGCGATTCCAGGTCGATCGCCGAGGCGCCGTACAGCTTCGTGGCAATCGCCTCGATCTGCTGCACGAGCGGCGTTCCGTCCGGCGTCAGGTGCGAGAAGGTGTTCGGCTTGTCGCACGCCGACACGATCGCCTTGGCCAGATCGGTGGCGCCTGCCCCGCCCTCGACGAACCCGGAATGGGTCACCACGGTCTCTGCCCCGGCCTTGAGCGCCAGCTCGCGGACGAGCGCCAGCTCGCGCGCGGTGTCGGTCGGGAAGCTGTTGATCGCGACCACGCACGGCAACCCGTACTGACGGACGATCTGCACGTGCGCGGCCAGGTTGTCGGCGCCTTTGGCGATCGAATCGAGGTCCTCGTTCGCGAGCACGTTGAAGGACTTGCCGCCGTGCGACTTGGTCGCCCGTACCGTCGTCACCAGCACGGCGGCGCTCGGCGCGAAGCCGCCGACGCGGCACACGATGTCGCAGAACTTCTGGAAGCCGAGGTCGCTGGCAAAGCCCGCCTCGGTCACCACGTAGTCCGCCGACTTGATCGCGATGCGATCGGCGAGGATCGAGTTGGCGGCGTGCGCGATATTGCCGAACGGTCCGGCATGCACCAGCGCCGGCTGCCCCTCGAGCGTCTGCACGAGGTTCGGCTTGATCGCGTCCTTCATGACGACCGTCATCGCGCCGGCCACCTTGAGCATCTCCGCCGTGACCGGCTCCCCCTCGTAGTTCGAGGCGACGACGATGCGGCCGAGGCGACGGCGCAGATCCGCGAGGCTCCCCGCCAGCGCGAAGACGGCCATGACCTCGGACGCGGCGGTGATGATGAACTGGTTCTCGCGGGGCACGCCGTGCGTCTTGCCCCCGAGGCCGACCACCGTGTAGCGCAGCTCGCGATCGTTCATGTCGAGCGTGCGCGGCCAGATCACGGTTGACGGATCGATGCGCAGCGGGTTGCCGTTGAAGATCGAGGCGTCTACGGCGGCAGCCAGCAGGTTGTGCGCCGCGGTCACGGCATGGAAGTCGCCGTTGAAGTGCAGGTTGATGTCCTCCATCGGACCGATCTGCGAGTAGCCACCGCCTGTCCCGCCGCCCTTGACGCCGAAGACAGGGCCCATCGACGGCTCGCGTAGGCACAGCATCACTTTCTTGCCGATCTTGCCGAGCCCTTGCGTCAACGCCACGCTCGTGGTCGTCTTGCCCTCGCCTGCCTTGGTGGGCGTGATCGCGGTGACGATCACCAGCTTGGCGTTGGGGCGCGTTGCGAGCCTGTCGAGAATCGACAGACGTACCTTGCCGCGATACCGGCCCAACTGCTCCAGTTCGTCGGGCAGGATGCCCGCGGAGGCCGCGACGTCGGCGATGGGACGGAGTTGTGCTTCGTGGGCGATCTCGAGCGCTGATTTCATCGTGTAACGGTGTCCTCTATGCGGTGGCTTTTTCCGCTTTTGCCGGGGCTTCCACTTTTCCGGGCGTCTTGGCCGTCCTGGCGGCGAGCGCCTTGTCGGCGGCCGGAGGCCCGGCCGTCTGCAGCTTCTCGTCCTCCTCGATGGCGAGGGTCCGGCCCGGGCCGCCGCTCTCCCACCGCTCCTTCGGTCGGTCCGGCCGGCTGTCGCGGCCAAGATAGAAGTTCAGCCACGATGCCGTGCCCGTCAGCGTGCGATCGGGCGGCGGGATGTACACCTTGAGCTGGTCGATGGTGTTCGAGGCCTCGGCGCGCTCCATCACCTTGACCCAGATGCACTCCTGATCGATGACCTCGCAGGCGCCGTGGAACGTGCCTCCACAGGGTCCGTTGCGCATCTGCTTGGGGCAGGTCTGCGGGCAGACGTACTCCATGTGCCCCAGCACGCAGTTGCCGCAGTTCTGGCAGCCAAACACTTCTTTCTTCGAGTAGTACTCGAAGCGCTCGAACCAGTGGCTCAGGCGCGGATGACGATCGAGCCATCTGAACGTGCCCTGGAGGGCGCGGCGCATCAGCGAGTCCCTGACCGTCTTCGACCACGGTACGAAGGGCAGCGTCTTGCCGGCGGCGTCCATCACCGTGGGCAGGAACGTGCGGCGCGGCTTCGGATGCGGATCCCGCTTGTACAGGTAGAAGCCGTCCTTCTTGCCGAACCGCAGCTCCTCGAAAAGCTGCTGCCATTTCGGCGCGAGCTCCTCGGCGCGGCGGATGATGTGCGTCACGTGCTTCGCGTCGTGCGTCCCGCCGATGTAGGCGCCGGCATACCCGATGCCCTTGAGGACCGCGACCGATCGGGCAGCACGCTCGAGGCGCGCCTGGAGGCCGCCATCGGGCGCCTCCGACTCCTTCCGCAGCACGGCGACCAGCTCGTCGCTGGCCCAGCATCCCGGCGGGTTGCCCGTGTTCATGCGCTCGGCGGCACGCCGGCTCAGGACGTACACGTTGCCGAGCACCGGCGTCCTGATGCCGCGTTCATCGAGGTACTTCTTCAGCTCGACGAACTTGGTGGCGTCCCAGCCGACCTGGGTAATCGCCATGTCGGCGCCGGCGGCGATCTTCTTCTCGAGCTTCAAGTACTGATAGAGCAGGTCCTCGCGCTGATACTTGAAGGGCGACACGGCGCAGGAGATGAAGAACGGGGTGCCGGTGCGGGCCCTCAGGTCGGCGATGTGCGCGGCGAGCTGCACCGAGTCGATGTCGAAGACGGCCGTCCGCATCGCCGCCTTCGGCCAGTCGCCGCTGATCGAGAAGATGTTGTGCATCTCGAGCGCGCGGAGCGCCGCGAGCGTCCGGTCGATCGTCGTGCGATCCTGCCCGACGCACGTCAGGTGCACGTTCGGCACGAGTCCGCGGGCGCGCACGGCCGTGCCGACGCGGATCGAGTCCTGGCCGAGCTGCCCACCCGCGTAGCTGGTGATGCTGCCGGCGGCGATCTCGGGAATCCTGGCCAGATTCGAGGCGATCTCGAGGACCTGCGCCTCGCGCTTGAGGCCCGACGCCACCAGTTCCGTCATGTAGACGAACTGGCCGGACTTCACGCGCTCGGCAAGTGGCCTCACTTACCCAGTTCCTTTCGCACGATCCGCGTGCCTTCCACCATGGCGCTGAGCTTGGCGAAGGCGACCTCGCGCGGGAGCCGCACGAGACCGCAGTCGGGGGTGATGATCAGCCGCTCGGCGGGAATGACTTCGAGGGCGCGACGGATCCGATCGGCGACAAACGCCGCCGTCTCGACCTCGTTGGTCTTGACGTCGATCACGCCAATGCCCACCTGGAACGGAACCGTCTTGAATAGCTTGATGTCGTCTTCGCCGCGGCGGGCAAACTCCATGGAGATCGCCTGCACCCTGGCCTCCATGATTGTCGGGAAGAGAAACTCGTAGCTGCCCTCGAACGACGGCTTGCCGTAGCGGTTCCCGTAGCAGATGTGCAGGGTGACGTGCGCGTTGACGCCGTCCACCATTGCGTTGATGGCCTTGAGCGCCCACGGGAGATCCTCGGGAAAGCCCGAGTAATACGGCTCGTCGATCTGCAGGCGCGTGGCGCCCGCCTTGACCAGTTCCTTGAGCTCGAGGTTCAGCACGTGTCCGAGGTCGAGCGCAAAGGCCTCCTCGGTGGCGTAGTGCTTGTTCTGGATGCGCTTGACCAGCGTGTGCGGGCCGGAGATCGAGATCTTCGATCCCAGCTCCGAGAAGCGCGCCAGGAACCGCGCCTCCTCCGCCAGGCCGAGCGTGCCGGTCGCCAGCTTCGAGCGCACCACGCTTTCGTAGAAGTCGTAGTAAAAGCGCTTCGATCCGAGATCGACCTGGACGCCGGGCATCCGCTCGGTGAAGTAGTCGATCATGTTGTCGCGCTGCGCCTCGCCGTCCGAGACGATGTCGATGCCGGCGCTTTCCTGGTCCTTGATCGCGGCCTTGCGGACCGCGTCGTGCATCTCGTCCAGGTCGCGCCGGCTCAGGCGGCGCGAAAGGTACTCGTTCTTCGCCCGCTCGAGCCATTCCGGCATCGAGTAGCTGCCGATGACGGTCGTCGGGAGGATGGGCAGTGGCGGCGTCATGTCTTTATTATCCTTGGGGTCGGGAGTCATTTCTTGAGGACACGCTCCCGTGGCTGACGAGAAATGGGGTCGGGAGTCATTTTCCGCGGGCCGGCTTGCGACAGGAAAATGACTCCCGACCCCGTTTTCCTGGGAGTTGGGAGTTCGCGGTTAGTCACGTTGCGTCGTGTAGAGAATGCTCGTCTTCGTCCCGGGGCGGTACGGGAACGGCGCGAAGTGAACGTCGTAACCGGCGCGCGCGCCGACGGCCCTCAGCAGCGCGCCGTTCACCCAGGTGACGAGCGACCCATCCAGCTTGCCCGGCCCCTTGAAGCCCTTCCGGTAATCGTCCATCTCGCTGACGAAGATGTCCTGCACCTGGAGGAACCCCCGCGGGTGCAGCAGCGGTAGCGTGTTGGCGAAGCTCTCCCCCGCGCCTCTCGAAATGTGGAACCGCACGTCGTCGGGCGCCTCGGCCAGCAGATCCTCGAGGTGTGTGCGGCTCAGGCCCGGCGGCACGTGATCCTCCTCGCGATCGTCGAGCACCCGGAGCCGCTCCTCCAGCTTGAACGTGTCCCAGAGCCGGCGCCAGAACAGCACGCCTTTCTCGCCGGGAAACACGGCGTGCGGTCCGGCGTCGAGAAGCGTGGTCACCAGGCCGGGGAGGTCGGCGCGCGTGACGCCGAAATCGGCCGTGAGGCGATCCACCATCGGACCGTTCAAGTACGGACGCACTTCGACCAGGTACAACTTCGCGTCGCGGCGAACCAGATCGTCGAACGGGAGGTTGTCGTACACGTTGGTCAGGTGCACGTACATGATCTTGAAGCGGTAGGGACCGAGCGACTTGAACGGGTTCAGCGCGTCGAGCGGGACGCCGCTGGCGTGGCTTCCGTGGTGGGCGACAGCCGCCAGCGCGCGTTCGAGGCTCGTCGGCGAGTAGTCGCCCAGGATGAAGTGCATCCGGGAGTAGAACGAGGTGCCGCACTGCTCGTCGAGCGCCTTGAAGCGGTCCAGCCACGCCGCCGCGCGCGCGCCCGAGCCCACGCCGATCTCCAATCCGAAGATCTCCGGTGGGAGCTTTCCGCGCGCCTCGAGGTCGCGAAGCAGCGTCCAGAAGTCGGCCACCGAGTCCGACACCGCCTGCGGGTGATTGGCGTCGGAAGACCCGCCGGGCAGCGCCGCCTCGAAGCTCTTCCCCGAGGCGGCTTCCCAGTCGCCGAGGTGCCGCCAGAACAGCCGGTTGAAGCTCCACATCAGGCAGTCGCGGTAGGGGCGGAAGTCGTCGAGGAAGAGGTGACTCTCGGTGTTGGACTCGGTCCCCGCGCCGAGGCTCTTCACCGCGCGCGCGAGATCGTCCTGCAGCCGGCCGGCGTCGGCCTGCCGAAGGTCGATCGCGATCTCCGCGAGGGGCATCTGCTGCCCCTGCGCGTTCGTGGTGCGGCGGACCATGACGGGGTCGCGAAAGTTGGTCTTGTACTGGATCCAGTCGAGATGAATCCTCAACGACGGCGCGAGCCGGGCGTCGAGCACGCCGTCTTCGACGAGCGACATCAGCGACCCGGTGACCAGACCCGCCATCTCGCTCTGGGGGGAACGCTGGCTGCTCTTCGGCTTCTTGCTTTGCGAAATGTGATTAATGTGAACGATCACCGCACGGGCCGCTTGTCTAAGGTTTGTGGGGATTCTGTAGCAGTTTTGGGCGCAAACAGCCTTTCAGTGTACTGCAACGGCTGCGCGGAAGTCATTCGCCCTGCGAAACGGTCGGGAGCCGGGATTCGGGAGCGCGCTATGATCTCGCCGGCATGCGCCGGACACTTCTCGGCGTGCTTCTCGCCACGACACTCGCCCCGTGGCTCGCCGCGCAGTCGACGCGCCCCGTGGTGCTGTCGCGGCTGCTCTGGTTCGATCGCGACGGCCAGCGTCTCGGTGCGCTCGGCCCCGTCGCCGACCACGGCAACCTGGAGCTCTCGCCGGATGGCAGACGCGTGGCCGTCGCGGTGACCGATCGGTCCAGCGTGTCGCGCGACATCTGGATATACGAGGTGGACTCGGACAGCCGGACGCGGTTCACCACGGACGCGGCCGATGAGAACTGGTCGATCTGGTCGCCGGACGGCGCGCGCATGCTGTTCAACTCGTTCGCACCCGGCCGCCTCGGACTGTTCGAGAGGCCCGCGAAAGGATCGGGCGTACGCAACGAACTGCTTGCGGGAGCCGACGGCATATGGCCGCTGAGCTGGTCGCCGGATGGGCGCTCCGTCCTCTACGTCACCAACAGCGAGCGCACCGGCAACGACATCTCCGTGCTGTCGCTCGACGGCTCGAGTCGGACCTCTCCGTTCCTTCGCACGGAGGAGGCGGAAAACTGGGCGGCGTTTTCTCCGGATGGCCGTTGGGTCGCCTTCAGCGTCACCGTGTCCGGACGCGCCGAGGTGTTCGTGTCGGCGTTCCCGCCGACCGAAAGGCGCTGGCAGATATCCGCCGAAGGTGGATTCCAGGCGAGGTGGCGGCGCGATGGCGAGATCTGCTACGTCGCGCCCAATCGCATGCTGATGGCGGCGTCGGTGTCGGCATCAGGGGCTGAGTTCTCGGTCACGCGAGTCGAGGAACTGTTCCAGCTCTCCTTTCCGAACGGCGCCTATCACGCCTTCGATGTGACGCGGGACGGCACACGCTTCCTGGTGAACACGCTCGTGGTCAATCCCGCCGAACGCGGTCTCAGCGTCAGCGCGCGTCCACCTCCACGCCTCCGGTGATGCCGACGACGATGTTGAAGAGCCACGACATGATGAGCGTCATGACAAAACCGAGGCAGCCGTAGAAGATCGGAAGCAGGATCACCGCGCCGACGCCGAAGACTGCGCGAAAGGGCGAGTCATTCGCGCCCGCGGCAAACCCGGCCATGGCGAAGAGCGAAATGAAGACGCCGAACAGCAATCCGATGATGCCGTACAGCAGTCCGGCAACCTTCGCGACCGACAGGGGTCCCACACGTGTGATGACCATGGTTTGGCTCCTTTGGGCCAGGAAGCGCCGAAGACGTTCGGAATGGGAATCCGCGAAGGGAAAACGCGTGGGAATACTAGCACGCGGGGGCTGAAGCCCCCGCTCTACGCGGTCGCGCAACCCTTATCGCGATCGAGGCCTGCCGAACACCTGGACGTAATACGGCCGTCCGCTTCGGTCGCGGGCGAAACCGGTGCCCAGCTCCGTCATCGAGGCGTTGAGAATGTTGCGGCGGTGACCCGGCGAGTCCATCCAGGAATCGAGCGCCGACACTGGGTCCGGCTGTCCGTAGGCGACGTTCTCCGCGTACGACAGCCACCGGTACTGGGCAGCCGCGAGGCGATCCTCCGTCTGCGGGTAGCGCGCGCCAGGCAGATCGTGGGCCATCTGGCCACGTGCCACCATCTGCTCGGCATGCAGTTGCGCCGCCTTCATCAAGCGTGGGCTGGCGGCCAGCGGCGCCCGGCCAGCCCGGCTCCGTTCGGCGTTGGTGAGTCGGACCATCTCCCGGGTTTCTCCACCGGCTGCCGGCGGCGCCTCGGCAGCCACGCGAGCAGGCGGGGAAACACACACCCACGCCACGACGAACAGCAGCGTCAGCCGCAGACAGGCCGAATGGCGGGCCATACGGCTGGGTGGGTGCAAAGACAGGGCCGCCCCGGGATGCGTTGTTCCGGACAGATCCAATGCCGCGCAACGGGATGCCTTTAACGCTTGAACACGGTTTCGTGAATAGCTTACGCTTTGCGCACACACGGAGGGAGCCGAACCCATGCGAGCGTTGACTATCGTGCTGACACTGTTGGTGGCGTGCCTGTCCGGCGGCGTGTCCGTCACCGCTCAGGAAGGGCATCCGTTGAAGGGATCCTGGCTGGGCACCTGGGGGCCTGCCAAGTCTCACAGCAACGACATCGTCCTCGTGCTCAACTGGGACGGCAAGACGATCAGCGGGACGATCAACCCGGGTGTGAACGACGCCCCGATCAAGAACGCGACGCTCAATCCCGACGGCTGGGTCGTGCACCTCGAAGCCGACATCAAGGAAAAGTCGGGCGCGGTGCTCAACTACGTGATCGACGGAAAGATCGAAAACCTCTCGTTCCACAACCGCGCGATCGTCGGGACGTGGAAGAACCAGCGCGAGAGCGGACAGCTGAAGATCAGCCGGCAGTAAGGAGTTCCCATGAGGTTCGTCGTCGCATTGGCGATAGCGGTCGTGCTCGCGCTCACCCTCGGAGCGGCGTCTGGCGCTGCTCACCATCCGATCTCCGCCAAGTTCGACGACACAAAGCCGCTCACGCTCACCGGCGTTGTCACGCTCGTCGACTGGCGGAACCCGCACGTGCACATCTACATGAACGTGCGGCGCGGCAACGACGCCGACAACTGGGCCGTCGAGCTCCAGAGCCCCATCGATCTGCAGACGGGCGGATGGAACAGTGAGTCGGTCCAGCCTGGCAACTCGATTACCGTAACCGGAATCGCCGCTCGCAACGGCAGCCGTCAGGTCTGGGCCAACCGGATCGTGATGACCGGTACCGGCAGACAGGTACTCAACGTCGCACCGCCTTCGCCGCCGGCGCTCCTTCAGAACAGGCCGACGCCGAAATGGGCTGACGGTCAGCCCCGGCTCGGACCGATTCCCGGCGGGGTCCAGGGCTACTGGGCATTTCCGAGTTCGACGGTGCTCGCTGAAAACGGCTCGAACGTCCAAATGGACCAGTACGGCCTCCTGAGGAATGTCGCGGACGCCCGCCGGGTGGCGCCGATGCAGCCCTGGGCTCTCGCGCTGTACGAGCTTCGCCAGCGTCGTTTTCTGCAGGACGATCCGACGTATCTCAACTGCAAGCCGCCGGGGGGGCCACGTCAGTTTCAGCTGTCCAACGGCGTGCAACTCGTGGAAGATCGCGAGCGGCAGCGGATTTTCGTCCTGATTGGCGGGGGAAACAACAATTTCCGTATCATTTACCTGGACGGCCGGGGCCACGCCGGACAGGTCGGGGGCGACGACGATAATCCGCTCTATTACGGCCGGGCGGTGGGAAAATGGGAGGGGAACACGCTGGTCGTGGACACCCGGGGGTTCAACGAGGACTTCTGGTTCACCAACGGCGGATTGCCACATACCGAGCAACTGCGGCTGGTCGAGCGGTTCACGCGCGAGAACTTCGACACGCTGAAGTACGAGGTGACGATCGAGGACGCTGGGGCATACACGCGGCCGTGGTCGAGCGGGTGGACGCTGCGCTGGGTCACGAGCAGCGAGGACATGCCGAGACATCTGTGTCAGGAGAATAGGCCGTAGGCAGGCTCTGATATATCAGCCTGGAGGAAATCAGATGAGAGCGTACATTCTGGGTGGTGTGGTTGCAGCTGGCCTCATGTTCGCGGCGGGAAGTGCGGTGGCGCATCACTCGTTCGCGGCGGAGTTCGACGCCAACAAGCCGATTACCCTCACCGGCCGGGTCACGAAGGTCGAGTGGACCAATCCGCACGTGTGGTTCTACATCAACGTGACGGACGAGAAGACCGGCGAAGTGAGCAACTGGGGCGCCGAGATGGGTCCGCCCCATGGACTCCAGCGGCGCGGCTGGCGGCGCGAGACGCTGAAGATCGGCGAAGAGGTCAAGGTGAGCGGCTCGCTGGCGAAGAACGGCAGCAAGAAGGTCAACGCCAGATCGGTCACGCTGCTCGCCACTGGCGGGCGACCCGGAGAGACGCTCGACGCCGTCTCGAGCCAGGGATCGAATCCCTAGTTCCGGACAACCGCTACCTCGCTCCAGGGGAGTTCGATGCGACACACTCTCGCGCTGTGTGGTGCCGCGGCGTTGTTCTTTTCGCCAGTGCTCGCCGGCACGCTGCTCGGCCAGCAGGACGGGCAGCCGCCGCAGCGTCCGAGCGTGCAGGTGGGTGTTCCCGAAGGGCGCGAGGGCGCAGCAGGACGTCAAGGTGGACGAGGGCGCGCGGCAGGCCCCCCCGCGCAGCCCGCGCCACGCGGTCCTGACGGGCGCGTGCTCCTCACCTCGGCGACACCAACCCAGAAGGGTGTCTGGCAGCCGGGTGGTGGCGGCGGCGCGGCGCCCAACGCGGAGCGTCAGATCCCCTTCCAGCCGTGGGCGCGGGAGGTCTACGCAGACCGCGGCCGGCACCAACTCGAGCCGCACACACGCTGCAAGCCGTCGGGCGGCATCCGGCAATTCATCACACCCTACGGCGTGGAGATCGTCGAGCTGCGCGAGCTGCAGCGCATCTACATCTTCGACATCGGCGGACCGCACACTTACCGCACCATCTTCATGGACGGCAGGACGCATCCGGAGAACCTCAC
>DASTDQ010000824.1:0-9997 GCA_035710305.1 Vicinamibacterales bacterium
GGATACGCGTGGGAAGCACAAACGACTCCGGGGGACCGCCGGCGAGAAGCGCCTCGTAGACAGTGCCTCCATCGGATCGTTGAGACTTGAAGCCGATGCCGCTGGTCAGATTTCCCTGTGGATCAACGTCGACCAGCAGCACTCGTCTACCCGCCAAGGCAAGCGAAGTAGCCAGGTTGATGGCCGTCGTTGTCTTGCCCACGCCACCCTTCTGATTGGCAATCGCTACGATTCGGGCGCCAAATGCACCAGTCGATGGCGGCGGTGATTCTGTCATATGAACTAAATATTTGGACTGTCTCTACCTGCGGTGTTGCACCTGATGAATCTAGGGCTCATTGGCTCTCACGTCAAGGGCTGTTCCACGTGGAACATGGCGAACATAAAGCGATCCTCTGGTGTTTCACGTGGAACGTCCCGCATGCTGGTCTCGGGTCGAGTGCTTTTCCAACACAATCAGCTGGCTTCCGTGAGCCTCGATAAGTGGATAGGTCGCCTTCCACCTCAGTGGCGGAATGAGTGTCGTCGGTCCACCAAGGCCTCCCGCTGAACGGAAGAGGAGGAGTTCGCCTCTCGGTCGCACGAAGGCCTGTAGCCCCATCAACACTCGCGACTCGACGCGGACGGCCCGAATTGTCAACACGTCGTGCGCCTCGTGCAGCCGGGGGTCCGCCAGGAGTTCCTCGAACCTTGCGGTGACGACCTCGCTTCGAGCGTGTCCGAGAGCCCGAACGACCTCCCGGAGAAACACCGATTTTCGCGTCTTGGACTCGACCATCACGAGACGGATTCCCGGTAGGGCCAGCATGAGCGGAATCGCCGGCGAGCCTCCCCCGCTTCCGATGTCGATGGCGCGTCCAGCCTCCGCAGAGACATGCTTGGCGGCGACGAGTGGTTCCACGAGCAGGCGGTCGAGCGCTTCCGGGCCGAGACTCTCCAGGTCAAGTCCGGTCAGGTTTATCCGATGGTTCCAGGCAACGAGAAGCCGGTAATAGACTTCGAGCTGTGTCCCCACTTCCGCCGAAATTGCCACGCCAGCGCGCCGGGCGCGTCGCGTCAGCCGCTGTTGAAACTCACGGCTGGTCACGCGCTGACCTGTGGGCTTTGTCGTCGCAGAAAGACAGAGAGAACGGCAACGGCGGCGGGTGTGACACCTGGTATGCGGGCCGCCTGTCCGAGCGTTGACGGCCGGCATTGTGTGAGACGTTGCACCACCTCGCGTGACAACCCGGGAATGGACTGAAACGAGAAGCCCTGTGGAATGCGTCGGCGGTCCTCCCTCTTGGCCCGTTCCGCCCGCGCCTCCTCCTGCTCGAGATATCCGGCGTACTTGATCGCCGTCTCGAGACTCGTCACGTCGAGCTCGGCACGATTCGCGTCGATCTTGAGGTGAACGCGACGGTCGGCAATCAGGTCTGCCAGCCTGACTTCAGGCTGTTTCAGAAGGCGAGCCGCAGTCGTGCTCCGGCCATCGGGGGCGCGCACTCGGCTCGTCTCGAGCGCTTCGGCGTTGCTCTCGTAGCGGGCGCGCCGCGCTCGAAAGACGTCCCATTGCTCGTCATCGACGAGGCCGAGCGATCGCCCTTTGGGCGTCAAGCGGAGATCCGCGTTGTCGATTCGAAGGAGCAGGCGATACTCCGCCCGGGACGTGAACATGCGATACGGCTCCAGGCAACCCCTCGTGACGAGATCGTCTACGAGCACGCCGATGTAAGACTCCTCGCGGCCGAGGACGAATCCGGACTCTCCTCTTGCCTGCCGAGCGGCATTGATGCCCGCGACGAGGCCTTGCGCTGCAGCCTCCTCGTAGCCTGAGGTCCCATTCACCTGCCCGGCCAGGTAGAGCCCACGAACGCGGTGGGCTTCGAGGCACGCTGTCAGCTCGGTCGGCTGAACGAAGTCGTATTCGACGGCGTAGCCTGGCCGGAGCATGACCGCGTGCTCGAGCCCTGGCAGTGCACGGACGAGTGCCTCCTGAACCGGCCGTGGCAACGACATCGAGAGGCCATTCACATAGATTTCGCGTGCGTCGACGCCCTCAGGCTCGAGATAGATCTGGTGGCGTTCCCGGTCCGGGAAACGCATGATCTTGTCCTCGAGCGAGGGACAGTATCGAGGTCCTATTCCTCGAATCTGGCCGTTGTAGAGCGGACTCTGTGCGATGTTGTCTCGAACCAACTCGCGCACGCGCTCATTGGTGTGCAGGAGCCAGCAACTGATGTGATTCCTGAGCTGATCGGTCGTGCGGTACGAGAACGGCGTCGGGTGAGGATCGCCGCGTTCTTCGACGAAGGTTCCCGCCTCCACTTGCCGCTGAAAATCAATGCTCCTCCTGTCCAATCGTGGCGGAGTGCCGGTCTTCAACCGTCCCACTTCGAAGCCGAGGTCTCGAATCGATTCAGCGAGGCTGATCGATGGTGGCTCTCCGTGTCTGCCGGCGGGCCGCTGCTCCGGCCCTTCGTGGATCAGGCCGTTCAGGAACGTGCCGGTCGTCACGACGACAGCCGGACATTGAAGACGTTGCCCACCCTCGATCGCCAGGCCCACTATGCGACCGCTCTCGACAAGCAGCCGTGAGGCGGGCTCAAGAATCCACTCAATATTGGGGTGTTGCCCAATTGCTTGCCGGATCCAGTCACCATACGTGCGCTTGTCGGCTTGTGCCCGCGGAGACCAGACCGCCGGCCCTCGACTTCGGTTGAGCAACTTGAACTGAATTCCGGTCGCATCGATGGCGCGGCCCATCAGTCCGCCCAGTGCGTCGATCTCCCGAACCAGGTGCCCCTTGGCGGTTCCCCCGATCGCGGGGTTGCATGGCATGTGAGCGACCGTCTTCAGCGAGAGCGTGCACAACCCCACATGGCAACCCAGGCGCGCCGCGGCGTGCGCGGCCTCCACGCCTGCGTGTCCTGCGCCGATGACGACGACATCGAACTTCAAGGGCACTACTTCCCGACGCAGAAGCGGTCGAAGATGTGCCGCAGGACATCCTCATTCGTGCGTGCGCCCACGACTTCTTCGAAATGATCACGGGCCTGGTGCAGATCGACGAGAACGAATTCTTCTGGCGCTCCGTGTTCGCCCGCGGCCGCCTGCGCGCGTCGCAATGAGTGTTGTGCCCGCCGCAGCAGCGACGCATGGCGAAGGTTCGAGATCGCTGGTGTGTCGCGCCACGCATCCCCGCCGCTCAACGCCCTGACGATCGACTGCTTCAAGGTGCCGATTCCGGAGTTCGTCAGCGTCGAGACGCGAATGGCGCCTTCGAGATCCCACCGTGATCGACGATCGGATTTGCTCGCAATCACCAGTCGCCGTGCGGAGGGAACGTCTTCAAGAAGCCGGCGGTCCTCGTCGTCCAGATCGTCTCCGGAATCGATGACCACGAGAAGCAGGTCTGCCGCTTCGATCGCGCCCATCGCCCGATTGACGCCCTCTTGCTCTACGACATCGCCCGTACTGCGGAGGCCGGCCGTGTCGATTAGCGTGACGGCCAACCCGTCGATCTCCACCTGCTCGGTGACCAAATCTCGCGTAGTGCCCGGAACCTCGGTCACGATCGCTCGAGGCTCGCCGAGGAGCGCGTTGAACAAACTCGATTTGCCGACGTTGGCTCGACCCACGATCGCCACTTTCGCTCCCTCACGAACGACGCGGCCGTGTTCGGAATGCTGCAGCACAACCTCGAGACAGGCGAGCACTGCCCCGATCCGGCCGCCGACCTCGTGCGGCTCGATGAAGTGAAACCCCTCGTCCGGGAAGTCGAGCGATGCCTCGAGCCTTGCGATCAGATCGAGCAGTTCTGCGTCGAGCCGCCTTACCTGATCGCTGAGCGTGCCCTCCAGTTGGGCGAACGCGACCCGCGCTTGCAGTGGCGTGACGGCGTCGACGAGATCCGCCACCGCCTCCGCCTGTATCAGGTCGAGGCGCGAGTTCAGGTATGCACGGAAGGTGAATTCGCCTGGTCTCGCAAGCCGCGCGCCTTCGCCAACGAGGCTCTCGAGAATTGCCCTGAGCACCACGGGGCTTCCGTGCGCGCTGATTTCGACGACGTGTTCGCCCGTATATGACTGCGGCGCGGGAAACCACGTCGCGATGACCTGGTCGCCCACACCTGAAGCCGACCGATCGAGTCGCACCTTCGTCAGCGTCGCGTGACGCGGTTCGAGCTTCTCCCGTCGAGCGAGAATACGCGTCGCGATGGGGAGGGCGTCAGGTCCGCTGAGCCGGACGATACCGATACCGCCGCGTCCCTCTGGCGTCGCGATGGCTGCGATCGTGTCGTCGGAAGAAAACATGCGGTCAGCCGCGACCTCGTTGCCGACTGCCGGGGCCGGCGGGCCGGTTACTGCTTCGTCGAAATGATGACGGTCTTCAGAAACGCGTCGCCGATGCTCTCGGAACTGACGGTCGGATCCTCGGCAATCGCGAGATGCACGATGCGGCGTTCGTAGGGGTTCATCGGCCCCATCTCCTGGGGAAGGCCGCTCTGACGGGCTTTCTCGGCCATGAACCGCGCCATCTGCCTGATCTCGGCATCCTTGTCCTTGCGAAACCCGTTGCAATCGATGACGACTCGGTTGTCGTCCCCCAACTGCCGGCGGAACGCCGTCGCCACGATGTGCTGCAACGCCTGCAGACCTTCGCCGCCACGTCGTATCAGCAGGCCGCCGTCCTCGCCCTCGAGATTGATCCGAGTGCCCTCGGGCTTCTCCTCGATATTCGCGGTCAGGCCGACACCCATGGCGTTCACGACGTGCTGGACGAAGTCTGCGATTTGCGCGGCCAATGTTTGGTTCACCTGACGTCCCTCGTGTGCTCTTACTCCGCGGCTCGCGTGTGTCGAATCCGTCGGCCCCTGGGTCAGTTCTTGCGTTCGGCTGCTGCCGTGCGCCCGGTTCCGGCGCTCTTCAATCGGCGCTCCGCAGGCGGGCGTGTACCCGCGGCGACCGGCGGGCCGATCAACCAGTTCGTGAAGTACTGCTGACCGATCGCCCAGAGGTTTCCGACGAACCAATAGACGACGAGACCGCTCGGCATCCAGAGGAACATGACGCCGAACATGAGCGGCATCATCATCATGATCTTCTGCTGGGCGGGATCTGCAGTCGTCGGCGTGATCCACTGCTGCCAGAACATCGTGGCCGCCATCAGCACGGGAGTGACGTACAGCGGGTCGTGTTCGGACAGGTCCTTGATCCACAGTGTGAACTCAGCGCCGCGCAGCTCGATCGCCTGTGAGAGCAGGGAGTAGAACGCGAAAAGAATCGGGAGCGTCAGGAGCATCGGAACGCATCCGCTGGCCGGGTTGACGCCTTTCTCCCGGTACAGGCTCATGATCTCCGAGTTCATTTTCTGGCGCGCCGGATCGGTCACCTTGAGCCCCGCGTAGTGGTCCTGAATCGCCTTCAATTGGGGCTGTAACGCCTGCATCTTCCGCATCGACACGACGCTCTTGTGCCGGAGGGGCGCAATGGCAAGGTTGATCAGAATAGTGAGCACGACGATCGACCAGCCCCAGTTGCCGACGTAGGTGTGGACCCACTTCAACGCGTTCAGCAGAGGCACAGAGAGAAACCCGAACATCCCGAAGTTAATCGCGCGGACGAGCTCCTGATCGACCTCACGCAGCACCTCGAACTGCTTTGGGCCGATGAAGAATCGCAGGCGTTCCGAGGCGTTCGACAACTGGATCGTCTGCGTCACCAGGTTGCGCTGCCTGCTGTCGGACACGGGCAGTGTGAGGGGGTGAAACTCGAGCCGCGCCTGTCCCGGGGTGATTGCTGCAGCAATGAAGTAATGGTCGTCGACGCCGGCCCATCGAAAACTGCCTTCATGGACAGGTTGTTCCTGCAGCGTGCTCGCCGGAACCCTCGAAACTTCCCCGTCGCGGTAGTAGATCGCCTGCGGCGGCTGGACGTAGTTGCCAGTGAAGAAACTGCCGCCGCCGGCCATCGCCCCGGCGTCTCCGAGGCCTGGCCCCCATGCGATTCTGGTCCGCAACGGGCCGGCGTTGTTCGACACAGCAGCGGTGAACGTGACGACGTAATTCTTGGGTTCGAACGTGAATTCTTTCCGGACCCGCAGCCCGCTTGCGTCCTGGAACTCGAAGACGAGACTCGCAGACGTGGTCGCCGCATCGACTCGGCCGTCGGCGTCCCCGGTCACTTTGTAGAGCGCACTATTGAGTCGCCGCGTGACGCCCTGGTCGTCGGCCACGATCGAAAACGGGCGTGGCTGATCGGCTGGCACGTCGGTCGGCACCAGATCGACGGCGTTGCCATTGCTGTCGCGGTAGTCCTTCAGGCGCCAGCGCAGCATCCTGGCGCCGCGGTTCGTGAAAACCGCTTGCACCGTAGGCGTGTCCACGACGATCTCGCGCTCGCCAACTTCGGTGGTGACGGCCGCGGCTTGCGGCTCGTCGGGCGGGACTGCGTCGGCTGCAGGCGCGGGCGATTCGGTTGGCGCTGCGGGAGGGACGGCGCTGGCTGAACGAGGCTGCGTCGGAGGCACCGACGGGACAAACAACGCCTGGTAGCCGTACAGGACGACGAACGACAGCAGAATCGCAATGAAGACTCTTCGTTGTTCCATGGATGCCGTCGTCTACGCGAACGGGACGTGGTCCACGCCGTGCCCACCAAACGGATGACACCGGGCGAGACGACGCAAGCCCAGCCAGACTCCGCGCGTTGCACCGAACCGGCGCACGGCTTCTGTCATGTATTGCGAACACGAGGGATGGAATCTACAGGATCCCGCAAATAACTGGGAAATAAACAGCTTATAGATGCTGAGAGCCGCCAGGACGACCGTTGCGGCCGGCCCTGGACGAGGCCATACGTCGGCTTCGGGTGAGCGCAGCGAGGTAATCCCCTTCAAGCTTGGCAAAGGGCGCATGGAGCATGTCCCGGCGAGGCACAACGATGATATCCAGCCCGGGCTGCGCCTCGAAAACCGGTCCGGTTTTGTGACGTCTGAACAACTCGCGCGTCCGGCGCTTTGCGAGATTCCGATCGGCTGCGTTTCCGAGCTTCCGCGTCGCGGCGATCCCCAGTCGCGGATGAGACCCAGCGTTTGGAACCACGAAAACCGTCATGAAACGCGCGTGAATCCGTGTTCCCTCTCTGTATGCGCGTTCAAATTCCGTGCGGCGGCGGACTCGTTCCGCGGTGACGAAGCCGCTGTTCATTGTTCAGCGTTCGTCTGCGACCGTCAGGCGTTTTCGCCCCCTGGCGCGCCGGCGCTTCAGCACGATCCGGCCGTTCTTTGTCGCCATCCGAACTCTGAAACCGTGCGCCTTCTTCCGACGCCTGGTGTTGGGCTGAAACGTCCGTTTTCCCTTCATGGTGTCCTACGGGTCGAGACGCGGTCCAGTCTCGCTGAGACGAAATGACAATACTAGCGGTGGCGCGTCCGGCCTGTCAAAAAAGGACGGTCGATCCTGTGCTACAGTTCGCGGGCACTTCGAAGGCGGCAGTCCCCATGGCGAAAGGCTGTTCGGTTTCTCCCCCAAGATTTCCACAACTGTGGAAAACATTGTGGAAAACACAGCCCGCCACCACAGACGCACCAAAACATTCAATGTTCTGGCTGTTTCTGCCAGTTCTCGGGCCAAAAACTGATGGTTTGAGGCCTCTTCTCTCAGGCTCCACGCGCCCAGGGTCTGGAGTCGCACGGGCGAAAGTGCGCCCAGACCTCATCAATAGAGCTAACTTCAATGGATTCTAGTATTTGGGACAATCTGCTGAGCCGGATCGAGACCAAGGTCAACCGTCACAGCTTTTACACCTGGTTTCGACCTACCAGCCTGGTTGCCGACAGTGGCAGTTCCCTCACCGTTCGAGTGCCGGACCCGCTGTTCAAGGACTGGTTGACCAAGCACTACTCGGGTGTATTAGCCGAGGCCCTGGAAGAGGTGAGGCGGCCTGGTGTCAATCTCGTGTTCGTCGCGGAAGGTGCAAAAGCGGATGCCGTTGCCGGTGAGCCTCGGACGGAGGTTGCCGAGGGCGATGCGTCACCATTGGCCGCGCTCGCCGCGTCGGGCGGCCTCACTCCCCGCTACACCTTCGACACCTTCATCGTTGGCCCCTCGAATCAATTCGCACATGCTGCGTGCAGGGCCGTTGCAGAAGCGCCGTCGCGTTCCTACAACCCGCTCTTCATCTACGGTGGCGTGGGACTGGGGAAGACACACCTCATGCACGCGATCGGACAGTATGTGCTGGTCCACAATGCGGGGCTCAAGCTGACCTACATCTCGTCGGAGCGGTTCATGAACGAGATGATCAACGCCGTCCGGTACGACCGCATTCTCGACTTCCGCGAGCGCTACCGATCGGTGGACGTGCTGCTCGTCGATGACATCCAGTTCGTCTCTGGTAAAGAGGGAACTCAAACCGAGTTCTTTCACACGTTCAACGCGCTGTACGACGCTCAGAAGCAGATCGTTCTCAGCAGCGATCGACCTCCACATGAAATTCCGGCTCTCGAGGAACGGCTGCGATCACGCTTCGAGTGGGGCCTGATCGCAGACATTCAACCGCCTGATCTCGAAACAAAAGTCGCGATTCTCAAGCGCAGGGCGGAAGCCGAGGCGGTACCGCTCCCCGATGCGGTCGCCCTCTACATCGCAGGACGAATCAAGTCGAACATCCGTGAGCTCGAGGGTTCGCTCACGCGTCTGATCGCCTACGCGTCTCTCACAGGCCGTGAGATTTCGCTGGACCTTGCCCAGGACATTCTGAAGAACGTCATCGACGCCAGCGACAGGCTGGTCACGATCGAGAGCATCCAGAAATTCACTGCGGACTACTACCAGTTGAAGGTCACCGAGTTGAAGTCACGCAACAACTCCAAGTCTGTTGCGATGCCTCGCCAGGTTGCGATGTATCTGTGCAAGGCGCTGACCGACTCCTCACTTCCTGAGATCGGCCGCAGCTTCGGCGGCAAGCACCATTCGACGGTTATTCATTCGATCAAGAAGGTTGACGAGCTGCGCAAGAAGAGCGGCGATTTCAACAAGTTGATTGACAACTTTCTCGAGTCTTTCCGGTGACACATTGCGATTTCCACAGCATCCGCAGGGACATGGCTGTGGACGTTTTTCGACCCTCCGGACGGCAAGAGCGCGTCCACAAAAACCTTCGCGAGAGAGTCAAGTTGTCAACACGCTAAAGTGTTGAATGTCAAGCCTTAACGGGTGTATACGCAGTTTTACACACGCCTTCCTTATCTTGTATAATTCTCTCGCTCTTCTGATCAGATCAGGAGAGATCAACTGCCACTCCCACGCAGGCTCCGGTAACGCGTCAGCACCCGATCTGCACGAGGTCATAACAAGCCTATGGAACTCGTTGTTCGGAAGAATGAGCTTCTGCGAGAACTGCAACTTTTCCAGGGCATCGTCGAGCGCAAGAACACGATTCCGATTCTTGCGAACGTCCTGATCGAGGCAAAGGGCGACGAGTTGCGGATGCTGGCGACCGATCTCGAAGTGGCGCTGAGAAGCCGCTGTCACGCGGCGGTGGCCAAGGGTGGCTCGCTGACGCTGCCGGCGAAGAAACTGTACGAGATCCTCAAGGCGCTGCCCGAAACGGACGTTCGCATTGAGGAGGACAAGAGCGGCGTCAAGGTCGCTGCAGATCGGTTCGACTCAAGGATGCAGACGCTTCCGAGGGAGGACTTTCCGACCTTGCCGGATGTGACCGGCAAAGCCAAAGCGGTGCTCCCGCGAACCGCCGTGCGCGAGATGGTGGCCAAAACGCAATATGCCATCACCGGCGAGGACACGCGATATTTCCTCAACGGCGCGAAGTTCATCCTGAAACCCGACAGCCTGACGCTCGTTGCCACGGATGGGCACCGTTTGGCGTTGGTCGAGGTTCAACACGACACGGGGGTGTCGCAGGAAGTTGGCGTCATTCTCCCAAAGAAAACACTCCTCGAGCTTGGGAAGCTGCTGTCGGAAGGGGAAGGGGACGTTCAGTTCGAGAGCGGC
>DASTDQ010000825.1:0-11685 GCA_035710305.1 Vicinamibacterales bacterium
CACGATGATCACGCCGGAGAACCCGGCGGTGCTGATCCGCGACTTCAAGACCGACAAAACCTACATCATCACGCGGTCGGACGTAATTCGCGTATTGATGTGACCCGCCCTCCGGCGGCGCGCCACGCCGTTGCGCCGACGCGCTCCAGCGCAGTCGAGAGGCTCTTCTGTCTGGCTGGCTCGGTGAATTCCAAGACGTCGGACGCGGCGAGCGACGCGGCCTTGAGCGCCTCGAATTCCTCCGGCTCGGGCTGGCGGCCGGGCTCGAAGGTCGCCTGGAGCACGGCCGGCTGACGATTGTTGCCCGGGACGGTGAAATACACGGCGTCGCGGCCGTTGTTTTCCGCCACGGGCGCCTCGCGGAGACGAACCTCGCAGCCCGTGACGAGCTCTTGAATCGCCGCCTCGAAATCAGCGCGGAGTTCGACGGGATGGGCCCCGCGCGCCGCGGCGTCCCGCAACCGAGTCGTGAGCTCCGCCAGCAGCGCCGCCGGATCGGGCGATTCGAGCTGGCTGCCTGCGGGCAGCAGTGAGTCCAACGACCGCTCGAAGGCCGCGGCCGCCAGGTATTTCTCGCCAATCGAATCCACGGCGGACACTTCGGTTCTGATCACGCGTGCCCGCACGACTAAGTCCTTGTCCGGCCCGGCGATCTCGAAGGCCGTGTTGCCGCCGGGTATCAGGCGGATGCCCGTTTCCACCAGCAGCCCACTGCGCGAAATATTCACGAGTTGCAGCTCCGGGCCCCACGTGAGCTTGATGCTGGAGAACCACGGCAGATCGACTCTCGTCAGCCGCCGGGCGCGGCTCCTCTTCGACCGGGGCCCACAGAAGGCGTCGAGCCCCGAGCTCACGCGCACCAGGCGATGCGGTGCGTCCACGGCCTGGAGCGATGAATCAGCGTCAACGAGCAGCGGCCGGACGCATCCGAAGGCTTCGAGTGAGGCCTCTTTCCGCGCCATCTCGATGGCGTCCTCGATCCTGGCCACCACGGCCCCGAAATCGTACGCGCTTGACGGGCCGCGCTGGGGGATGAGACGAGACAGCAGTCCCTGCCGGTCCGCGGCGGTGCCGTTGCTGGTGTCGAGGAGGAACGGAACAGTGAGGACTGGTACATGCCGAAGTGCGGGTGCCTGTCTCAAGCGCGCGGCAAGGCGAAGATCCTCCTCTGGCGCGATGACGCTCGACATCAGAATGAGCGTGGGCGGCTTCTCGGCCATCGTCGCGATGGCCGCGTCGGTTGAGGTCGCCAGAACGACTTCAGCCGTCAATCGCTGTCGGACCAGCGTCCGCAGGATGACGCCCCTTTTGGGATCCGGCTCGATCGCGAGGATTCGTGTCATGGGTCCGCCCGCCTGGAGACGTCAGGGGCAATCGGCGGACCGCCGCGATTCCGAGCAAAACTCGCGATATTGGCGGGTTTTCAGCGCGCGGCAGGCTGACGTCTTCCAGGAGGCAGACTAAGACGTGGTGAACTCAGAATGTCTCCGTGCGCGCTCTGCACACGCCTGCATAGTCCGGCTACAGCCGGACACTGCGTATTATTCAATCGCCTTGACGATGTCTTCGACGACCTTCTTTGCGTCGCCGAACACCATCATCGTCTTGTCCATGTAGAAGAGGGGGTTGTCGATCCCTGCGTAGCCCGATGCCATCGACCGCTTGTTGACCACGACCGTCCGGGCCTTGTGCGCTTCGAGAATGGGCATGCCGTAGATCGGACTGCCGCGCTGCTCCGCGAGCGGATTGACCACGTCGTTGGCGCCGAGCACGAACGCGATGTCGGTGCCGCCGAACTCACCGTTGATCTCGTCCATCTCGAGCACCTGATCGTAGGGGACCTCGGCTTCGGCGAGCAGGACGTTCATGTGTCCCGGCATGCGGCCGGCGACCGGGTGAATGGCGTAGCGTACGGTCACTCCTTTGGCGCTCAGCTTCTGCGCCATCTCTTTGACGGCGTGCTGCGCCCGCGCGACAGCCAGGCCGTACCCTGGCACGATGATGACGCTCTCGGCGTTGCCCAGGAGGAACGCCACGTCCTCGGGCGAGCCCGACCTGAACGACTTCTGCTCGGTGGCCGCGGCCGCGCCTTCGGCGGCCCCGAAGCCCCCGAGGATGACGCTGAAGAACGACCGGTTCATCGCCTTGCACATGATGTACGAGAGGATGGCGCCCGAGGATCCGACGAGCGACCCGGCGACGATGAGCAGCGGGTTGTTCAGCGAGAAGCCGATGCCGGACGCTGCCCAGCCCGAGTAGCTGTTGAGCATCGAGATCACGACCGGCATGTCGGCGCCGCCGATCGGGATGATCACGAGCACGCCCAGCACGAACGCGACGGCCGTCATCGCGAAGAAGGACAGCCACTGGGCGCCGGGCGGCGCGAGCACGAACGACACCCCGAGCCCGATCATGGCGATCGCGAGCGTCAGGTTCACCACCTGCTGTCCTCGGAAGACGACCGGGGCGCTCGAGAACAGCCTCGTCAGCCTGCCGAGGCCGGCCAGCTTGCCGAACGCGATCACGGACCCCGAGAACGTCATCGCGCCGACGAAGGTCCCGATGAACAGCTCCACGCGGTTGCCGACAGGAACGGGATCGCCCACGCCGAACGCCGTGGGGTTGTTCACGACGGCGATCGCAATGAGCACGGCCGCCAGCCCGACGAGCGAGTGCATCGCGGCGACCAGCTCGGGCATCTGCGTCATCTGAACCCGTCGTGCCACGAGCCAGCCGATGGCGCCGCCGGCCCCGAGCGCGAGGAGCGTCAGGTCCACGCGCCTCGTAATCGCGAGCGTCGTGAGCACGGCCAGGACCATCCCCGCGATCCCGAATCGATTGCCTCGGCGCGCGGAAAGGGGGTTCGACAATCCTTTCAGGGCGAGGATGAAGAGCACGCTCGCCGCGAGGTACGAGAGGGCGACCAGGTTGGGCGACATGCTCACGGCTTCGCGCGCGGCTCCTTCTTCTTGAACATCGCGAGCATGCGCTGCGTGACCAGGAACCCGCCGAACGTGTTGATCGCCGCCAGAACCACGGCGATGAAGCCGAGCATCGTGCCCGAGTCCATCCGGCCCGATCCGGCGGCCAGAATCGCCCCGACGACGATGACCGAGCTGATGGCGTTGGTCACGCTCATGAGCGGCGTGTGCAGGGCAGGCGTCACGTTCCACACGACGTGGTAGCCGACGAAGACGGCCAGCACGAACACCATGAGGTTCATGACGAGCGGATCGACGGTGGCTGTGGGCACGTCAGCTCCTGACCGCGGCGCCGTCGATGCACACGAGCGTGGCCGCGATGATCTCGTCCGACCGGTCCACCCTCAGCTCCCCCGTCTTCGCGTCGAGCAGGAGCGTGGTGAAGTTGAGCAGGTTGCGCGCGTACAGCGCGCTCGCATCCGCCGCCAGCGAGGCGGGGAGGTTGGAGGGCGCGACGATCTTCACGCCGTTGAGGACGACGACCGTGTCCTTCACGCTCTGCGTGCAATTGCCGCCCTGGCTGACGGCGAGGTCCACGACGACCGAGCCGGGCTTCATGCCGGCAATCGTGTCCTCCGGCAGCAGAACCGGCGCTGGCCGCCCGGGCACCAGAGCCGTGGTGATGACGATGTCGGCGGCCTTCGCCCGCTCGGCGATGAGCGCGGATTGGCGGCGCTTGTAATCATCGCTCATCTCGCGCGCGTACCCTCCGGCGGTGTCCTGCGCCCGCTTCTCCTCCTCAGACAGGGGTACCTCCACGAACCTGGCGCCGAGCGACTCGACCTGTTCTTTCACGGCGGGGCGTACGTCGAACGCCTCGATCACTGCGCCAAGCCTCTTCGCGGTCGCGATCGCCTGGAGCCCCGCAACCCCGGCGCCGAGAACGAGCACCCGGGCCGCCTTGACCGTGCCGGCGGCGGTCATCAACATCGGCATGAACCGCCCATATTCGTGGGCGGCCACCAGCACCGCCCGGTACCCCGCGATATTCGCCTGTGACGAGAGGACGTCCATGTTCTGGGCACGCGTGATGCGGGGCAGCAGTTCCATGGCGAACGCGGTCACACCCGTGTGCGCGAGCGCGGTCATGTCCTGGTGCGGCGTCAGCAGCCCCACGAGGATGCTGCCGCGGCGGAGCAGCGGGAGCTCCGTGTCCGTCGGTCGATGCACTTTCAGGACGATGTCGGAGCTGGCGTAGAGGTCGGCCGCGCAGCCGAGCGAGGCGCCTGCCGCCGCGAATTCGCGGTCCGGGATGCTCGCTCCTGCGCCGGCGCTGGTTTCGACGGTGACGGTATGCCGCCCCCCGGCGGTGAGCTTCTTCACCGTCTCGGGCGTCGCGGCGACGCGTGTCTCTCCTGGGTAGACCTCGGCTGGAATGCCGATGCGCATCAGTTGAATCCCTCGGCCGCACCCGGATTCAACTGCCCGGACCGGCTGCGTGTTGGCAGCGTCATCTTACACTGCGGCTCGCGTGTGTTGGGGGCACCGGGCTCCACCAAACATATTATCTTCAGCCATGGATCTTGGACTCACCGATCGGGTCGCGATCATCACCGGTTCGAGCAGGGGACTGGGCCTCGCGAGCGCGAAGGCCCTGATCTCGGAAGGGTGCTGCGTGACCATCTGTGGCAGGACGCAGGCCACTCTGGACGACGCCAGGCGGCAGCTGACGGAACTCTCGGGAAGAGACGAACGGGTGCTGACGGTTGCGGCAGACGTGAGCCGGCCAGACGGCGCGCACGCCGTCGTCGACAGGACCATCCAGGCGTTCGGCGCCGTCGATGTACTCGTGAACAACGTGGGGCTGGCGCGGGGCTCGAGCCTGCTCGAGACGTCTGACGGGCAGTGGCAGGAGGCGATCGACCAGACGCTCTTCCCGGCGATCCGTGTGTCGCGCCTCGCTGTCCCGCACATGCAGCGCCGTGGGGGAGGCTCGATCATCATGATCGCGTCGATCTACGGCCGCGAGGCCGGTGGCCGGATGACCTACAACGCCGTGAAGGCTGCCGAGATCAGCCTGGCCAAGTCCCTGGCGCAGCAACTCGCCCCGATGAACATCCGCGTCAACAGCGTCGCGCCGGGCTCCATCCTGTTCGAGGGCGGATCGTGGTGGAAACGGCAGCGCGACGACCCCGCGGCGATGGCGGACTACGTGAAGCGCGAGCTCCCGTTTGGCCGCTTCGGCCGCGCCGAGGAAGTGGGCGACGTCGTCGCATTCCTGGCGTCGCGCCGCTCGAGCTGGATCAGCGGCGCGTCCGTGGTCGTAGACGGGTGCCAGAGCCGGGCGTTCTAAAAGCGAAGCGCGCCGCGTGACCACTGAGACCCGTTCAGACGCCTCCACCGTTCGCGCGGCCCGTCCCGCGTTTTTCACCGACATCGGAATCGCGGTGTTCGGTGTTCTGCTGTTTCAGCTGGTCGTCGTTTCGTCGAGCCGATTGACGGCAAATGGCGGCTTCGGGTGGGACGGAGAGTCCTACGCTGGCATGGTCGCCAACTCGCTGGCCAGCGGAAACCCGAATACCCAGATGCGGCCGCTGCTCGTCCTGCTCACGCGTGTTCCCTACGCGCTGGGGCTCGACCTGTACCACAGCTTCGTCGCGCTCGACTACGTCTACGCCTTCGGCTTGTACCTGGCGGCCTCCCTGCTGCTGGCTCACGCAGGCCTGACGTGGCCGGTTCGGGCCGTGCTGGTCGTCAACCTGGCCCTCAGCATCGGCACGTCGAAGATGTATGCGTTCTATCCGACGTTGATCGACTTTGGAGCGCTCGCGCTGGTGACGTGGTCCTTCTACCTGTCAACGACCGATCGACATCGCCTGGCTGGCCTCGTGTGCATTCTGGCTGCCGCAGCGCGGGAATTCGGCGTCCCTGCGGCCTTGTACGGGATGCATCGCGCGTTCCGGCAGCGCGGGTGGGCGAACGTCGCGATGTACGTACCCAGCCTCGTCACCTTTGCCCTGATTCGGTGGCGCGTGTCGGCAGCGTTCGCGGGTGGTCCGGACCAGGGCCCTCTGGACCTCCAGGATGCGATCGACAGACTGGCGCTCTGGGCCTCACCCTGGTTCCCCGTCATGTTTGCCTATTTCACGACGTCGGTGTTTGGCGGCATCAGCGCGCTGCTCGTGCTCCGGCTTCGATGGTGCATCGGCCGCCTCCGAGCCGAACCGGAACTGGCGACGCTGCTCGCCCTGGTGGGGGCGGGCGCCGTGGCGGCGGGCGGGGACGTCTGGCGCTACCTCGTGTTTGCGATGCCAGCCGCGGTGGCGCTCGCGGGGAGGTATCTTGCCGGATGCGAGCCGGATCTCAGGCGCCGCGGCCTCATCGCGGTGACGGCCGTCACGGTGATCACCCAGCGCCCGTTCGAGCTGATGGACCGGGCGAAGTACTTCCTCGACTGGTTTCCCCTCTACTACGTCCTGGACCTGCTCGAACCGATCGACACCTTCGTTCCCGTGTGGGCTGGCCGCCTGCTGGTCATGGCTCTTCTCCTCGTGGCGCTTTACTTCGCGGCGGTGTGGACCGGACGCCGTTCGCACGTGCCCGCAGCCGGCAACGGCTCGCCGTCGTCACGCGGCTGGACGCTCGACGTTCTGGCGGTGCTGGCGCTGGCCGCGGTTGCCTCATGGCCGGTCCAGCGCGAGCTTCAGGCCCCCGAGCCGCCGACACTCGAAGCAGGAGCGCGCGACAAGGTCGGCTGGGAGACGGAAAACCGCCGGGTGCTTCAGGGAGACGTCCCGCTGATTGAGTCCGGCCGGCTGGCGCCACAATCGCAGCTGGCGCGCCCACAAACGCTGTTGCTCTATCCTCCGCACCTCGTTCTTCGGTTCGTGCCGATCGCGCTCTTCTTTCCCGTCAGCCTCGCACTCCATGCCTGGCTGGCTGGACTTGGTGGCTACATGGTGGCGAGGCAGTTAAGGGTGCCCCGCCTTGCCTCGCTCGCGGCAGGCGTCGCCGTGATGGGTGGGGGCGTCCTCATGCCCGTGGCCGATCCCTTCTCGGACGGCGTGCAGCAATTGGCGTGGATGCCTCTGGCGTTGGCGCTGACGATGCGATCGACCGCCCGCGGTGGCGTGTGGCCTCATCCGGCACTGGTGGCCATCGTGGCGATCGGCCTGCTGTCGGGATCGCTGCGCGGCGCGATGTATGTCATCGGAACCGCAGGCGCATGGTATCTGTTCGACGTCCTCGTGCCAGTCGATTCTCGACCTCGGCACACCGCGCCCGCCCGGCAGTTCGCGATGCTGTGTGCGCTCGGTGCGGGGCTCTGTGCCGTTGTCCTGCTCCCCGCCTTCGAGTCAGCGCTGTCGTCGGACGGAGCAGGCGGTGTGGTCAGCCTCGTGATCGGAGTCGGCGTCTCGGCCTCGACCGCCTCTGCCTGGTTCAGCACGGAATTCGCGGACTACGGGAAATTCATGCGGCGTACGAGGTCCAGGTAACGCGCATCCGGCCGCAGGCGGTCGTATCGCGGGTTCTCGCGGATGTGAATGAGCCACCCGTTACGCTGTTCGAAGGCCTTGTCCAGCCAGGCGAACGCCTGGTCCAGATCGCCGAGGCCGATGTGAACCTCGGCGACGGCTCGCGCCGCGACATAGCGTTGGGACGCCACCCGTGTCATCTCGTCGAGAACCGCCTGAGCGTCTGCGCGCCTGCCTGCAGCAGCGTAGGCGTGACCCAGGTCGGCAAGGTAGGCCGGATGTCGCTGGGACAGCTCGGCGGCCACCTCGAACTCCTGTATCGCGCTCGAGCGTTCTCCAAGCTGCTCGTATGCCTGGCCGAGGAACACGTGAGCGAGGATGAAGGTGTGGTCGAGTTCGAGTGTTTTCTGGCACTGCTCGACGGCCTTCTGGTACTGGCGCGAATACAGGTGATGCCAACCAAGGTGCATGTTCAGTACGAGCCCGAGCGGGTCGCACTCGAGCGCCCGCCGGCTCTCTGCAAGCGACTCCTCGGTCCGATTCAGCGCCCTCAGCAAATGCGAGTACCAGATGTGCACCGGGCCGTACTGCGGCTTGAGGGCGATGGCGTGTCGAAGTCCTCGCTCGGCCGCTGCCCAGTCCCAATCGAAGCCACCGGCCGTCCAACCGAGCGCGGCGTGCGCTTCGGCGCAATTGGGGTCGAGTTCCAGCGCGCGCAGGGCGGCCTGCTTTGCCTTCGGGTAGGCTTCAGACGGCAGGGCCAGGCCGAACAGATCCCACCCCAGCGAGACATACGCGTCGGCTAGCCCGGCGTGGGCGAGCGCGTAGGTCGGGTCGAGGTCGATGGCCTGCTGGAGGCTCTCGACTCCTCGCTTCAACGCGTCGGGGCTCCGCTTGTACCAGAGATGACGGCCCTTCAGGAACGCTTCGTACGCGACCGGATCGACCGGGCGGCTTCCACTCAGCCGCGTTTTTTCCGCCGGTGACAACTGGACTCGAATCCCGTCCGCGATGGCGCGGGCAACCTCGCTCTGCAGGGCGAGCACGTCGCGCAGGTCGGTTTCGTACTGCTTTGCCCAGAGGTGCGTATCGGTGGCGGCGTGAATCAGCTGGGCGGCGATTCGAATGCGGCCGTGCGACCGCAACACCGTCCCTTCGACGACGGCGTCGACGTTGAGCTCGCGCGCGATCTCGGGCAGCCCCAGTCGAGTGCCCTTGTAGCGCATCACCGACGTGCGCGAGATCACGCGCAGCGCGCCGATCTGGGCCAGCGTGGTGATGAGCGCGTCGGTCATCCCGTCGGCGAAAAACGCCTCGCCCGATTCGGCCGAGAGGTCTTCGAGCGGCAGAACGGCGAGCGATCGGATCCGGGCTCGAGGCGATGGACGCGACCCCGATCGGCCACCCGGCGAACGGCGAGGCGACTCGAGGGCGTCGAGCGCTGCGTGAACCTGGCCGGCGTCCTGATATCGCTCGCCCGGATCCTTGGCGAGGCAGCGCAGGACGATTTTCTTCAGGCCGGGCGCCACCTGTTCCCCCAGTGGGAGCGGGGCGGCTCCAAGAATGGAGGAGCTCAACGTAAACGGCGTGTCACCCTCGTGGGGGCGCCGTCCGGAGGCCAGTTCGTAGAGCACGACGCCGAGCGACCACACGTCGCTTCGGGCCGTCGCTGGCTCGCCCCGCAGCTGTTCCGGCGCCATATACGGCAGCGTTCCGGCCAGATCGTCGCTGAACGACGAGGGCGTCTGCGTCGTGCGCTCGACCACCTGTGCGCCCACGTGTCTTGCCAGCCCGAAGTCCAGGACCTTCGTTCGCCCCTGGCGCGTAACCAGGATGTTCGCGGGCTTGACATCGCGATGGACGACGCTCCTGGCGTGCGCGTGGGCCAGCGCATCGGCGACCTGGAGACCGTAGGTGCGCGCCGATTCGAACGGAAGGCCGCCGGCTGGGATCAGGTCGCTGAGACGCTGTCCATCGACCAGCTCCATCACGATGAACGCCTGCTGCCCGTCGTCCTCGACTTCGTAGACCGTGCAGATTCCCGGATGATTCAGCGCCGACGATGCCCGCGCCTCGTGCAGCAACTGACGAGTACCGGCACCGCTTGATTCGTCGTGGAGCAGCTTGATGGCGACGTCCCGCCGGAGCTTTTCGTCGTATGCGCGATAGACCGTTCCCATTCCGCCCGTACCGAGTCTGGCGTCCACACGATACCGGCCGATTTGATGAGGAGCGTGCGCCTTCATGGGCTGAGGTATCGAAACGACGAATGCCGATTGTATTACGCTCTCATCGACCTGGAGAGACCATCATGTCGCGCCGACTCCTCGACGCTCAGCTGTCCCCGTATCTCGACGGCCTCGTGCCGCCGAGGCCGCCTGAGATGGCCGCCATGGAGGCGGAAGCCGCGAAGACCGACTTTCCGATCATCGGTCCGACGGCCGGCCACGTGTGTTACCTCATCGCGCGGCTGATCGGAGCCCGATCCGTGTTCGAGCTCGGTTCCGGCTTCGGCTACTCGACAGCCTGGTTCGCGCGCGCGGTACGAGACAATGGCGGCGGCGTCGTTCACCACACCGTGTGGGATGACGAACTGTCGCGCCGCGCTCGAGGCCACCTGAGCGCGCTCGGCTACGCGGACCTCGTGACGTTTCACGTTGGGGAATCGGTTGCGGCGCTGCGGGAGTCCAAGGGCCCCTTCGACCTGATCTTCAACGACATCGACAAGGCGGGCTATCCGGCGTCGCTTCCCGTGATCGCGTCCCGGCTGCGGCCCGGCGGCGTTCTCATCGTGGACAACATGCTCTGGAGCGGGCGCATCTTCGACGAAGCCGATCGATCGGCCCACACGCAAGGCGTTCGCACGCTGACGCAGCTCGTTACGGCCGATCCGGACTGGACCGCCAGCATCATTCCCGTCAGGGATGGCCTGCTCGTGGCTCAGCGGAACCCTAGAGGCCGGGCCGGGGCGCCGGTTCGGCCTGAACGGACTTGACGAGCAGCGGCCGCCCCGGAGAAGTCTCGATGACGACCGGGTTGATGGCGTCGATCCTGATTGGAAGCGGCGCTTCGATCGGGAGTGGCCGATCCACCGTGACCCTCACGGGTGCGGTGGCCTCCGCAATCCGCACGGGGAAGACCAGCGGCCTCCCGCGCACCCCCTCGACGCCCTTGATGATGACGGGCATCGGCTCGACCTGCTGGGCCGACACAGGGACGGCCGCATCCTTGACTCCGAGCCATCCCAACTCGACGGCGATGACCGTCAGAACGATCTTCGTGTAGCGGTCGGCTGACATCGTAATCCTCCTGACCACGTCTTCCGAGTTTTGAATTTTGAGTTCTGAGTTCTGAGTTACAGCGCCTTCCTATATCGCCTTGACCGACTTCAACAGGGCTGTCGAGGCCTGGGCCAGCATGACCGTGTCCACGCCCGCGACGATCATCGTGAAGCCCTGCTCGATGTACGGCCGCACGGCGTCGGCGGTGAGTCCGAAGATCCCTATGGGAAGGTGCGCCTCGCGACAGGCGTCACTCACGCGCGCGATCGCATCCTTCACGTCCTGGTGATCGACTCTGCCGGGAATGCCCAGGCTTGCTGACAGATCGTACGGCCCGATCAGGACGCCGTCCACGCCCTCGACGCGGACGATCTCCCGGATGTGCTTCACCGCCTCGTGGTGTTCGGCCTGCACGATGACGGCGGTGTCCTCGTTGGCCGTGTGCAGGTACTCCGGCACCTTCAAGCCGTAGCGATGGGCCCGTGCGATGCCCATGCCTCGTCGTCCAGCCGGCGCGTATTTGGACCACTGGACGATCTGACGCGCATGCTCGGCCGAGTTGATCTGCGGCGCGATGATGCCGGCCGCGCCGATGTCGAGCGCCTGCTTGACGTGGATCTCGTCGCTCGATGCGAGCCGGACGACGCAGGGCGTGGCCCCGGCAGCCTGCATCAAGGCTTGCATCTCGAGGGCGTCGAAGGGCGCATGCTCGGCGTCGAGAAACAGCCAATCGAAGCCGGCTTCGGCAAGCAGCTCGACGACCGGTGGCGAGTTGAGCGTCACGAGCGGCGCGATCACGCGCTCGCCCGACCGGAGTCGCGCGCGAAAGGTAGGTGGTGGCACTAGGCTCGTCGTCGTCCGACGGCAAACAGCGACAGCCCAATCGGCGGCGGCACGATCCGCTCGAGCATCAGCGCCCACGGCGCCACCAGCCGGTCGAACAGCCTGACCTGCGAAGGGCTGTGCGAAGTCGCCTTGCTGATATGCGCGTTGTACATCCATCCAGCG
>DASTDQ010000826.1:0-11350 GCA_035710305.1 Vicinamibacterales bacterium
CTTCACCTGGTTCCCGACACGCTGTCCGACGACGTCGCGGTCTTCACGGAGCCGGTGGCGGCGGCCTTCCAGATTCCCGCGCAGATGGCCATCGGCGCGCAGGACCGCATCGTCGTTCTCGGCGACGGCCGGCTCGGCAACCTGTGCGCTCAGGTCCTGGCGCGGATCTCCAGCCGCGTGCTGGCGGTCGGCAAGCACCCCGAGAAGCTCGCCGTCCTGAAAACGATGGGCATCGCCACGGCGCTGCTCTCGGATCCCATCGACGAACGGGCATTCGACATCGTCGTCGATTGCACGGGCTCGGAGACCGGACTGCCGACGGCGTTGAAGCTGGCGCGCCCGCGAGGGACGATCGTGCTCAAGACCACGGTGGCGGGTCAGCAGACGCTGGCGTGGGCGCCGTTCGTGATCGACGAGGTCACCCTGGTGGGTTCACGCTGCGGGCCGTTCGACCGGGCGCTCGAGGCGCTCGAGCACGGACACGTGAAGGTCGGGCCGCTCGTCTCCGACCGGTACGACCTGTCGAAGGGCATCGAGGCGCTGACACGAGCGCAGACGAAGGGCGTGCTGAAAGTACTGATCGACGTGTCGATGTAGTGTCCGGCTTCCCGCCTACGCCGAAGGCTCCGGCGAGGCTCGCCGAAGCGCCTTTGGCGCGAAGGCGGCAGCCGGACCGGGGAAGTCAGTCGGTGAAGACCGTCAGCGTGCGCGACAGAATCAGCCACTTGCCGTTGCGCTTGACGAGCCGGTCCACGGAGCGGCCCATCGCGGCCGCGGCCATGGTGCCGTCCTTGCCCCGGCGCACGGTCTGCCAGTACGACTGGTGCAAGGCCTCGCCCGGCTTCGGGAACGTAATGCGCACGTTGCTGATCACGTGGTACAGGTTCGACGTCGGCACGCCTTTCGCCTTGTTGTCGTCCCGCCGCTGAATGAGGCCGGTGACGATTCGGCGAATCTCCTCGTGTCCACGGCTGATGCTGCCGTTCGAGTCGATGACGGCGTCTTCGGTGAACACGGCGACGTAGCCGTCCGCGTCGAGCGAATCCACCGCCCACACATACCGCGTCATCACGTTTTCGACCGCGACGCGGTCTTCGTAGGTACCGAGATCGTCCTGCGCGGCGGCAGGCGCAGGCGCCGTGAGGAACACCACAAGGGCGGCGTGATGCAGTCGCATGGCTCGCGTTCCCCCAGGTTTGGGCACTACGTCACGGCGACGTTGCCGCCAGCGGTGGCAGCACACGTCGCAGGCGCCGGCACCTCGGCAGGACGCGGACGCCGCAGGCTTCTCAACGGAATGAGAGATGCCTCACTTCCCAGGATGTGGAGGGACGGCGGGCCCTGGTTGCCTAGCGGGACGCCGTGGCGCGGGTTGGCGTAGACGGCATGCTTGCCGTGGACTTTGTACCACTCAGCCACAGTCGCGGTCTGGTACATCTTCTCGACGACCTGCCTCCAGCCGACACCGGTGTTGTAGGCGCAGAACGAAATCTCGCCCAACTGCGTCGCGTAAGGGATGATGCACATCTCGGTGCGCCGGAAATCGTAGGTCCAGAGATCCTGAAACCACATCCCGGCAACGAAGAGCAGGAGCCACTCGTCGTTCTTGCGGTTGCCGTCCGGCGGCGCACCGAGTCGACCGCCGAGCCCGCCGCCCGTTTGCTTGTCGAACTTCTTGATGAGCGCGCCGAGCGAGAGCCCCTCCGGCGCCTCGAACGGCCGGTAGTTCCGCAGGAGGCTCAGCGCCGACAGCACCTTTGCCATTCCTGGACTGCAGCCCGTGTCCACGATGGTCTTGGCGTCATCGAGAAGGCGGTCGGCCGCGAGGAACCTGGTCAGAGGCGCCCACTCTCGTGTGTGCTTGCTGATCATCAACGCTGCGCCGATGCCGCAGTTCGGATGGCAGCCGCACTTCATCGTGCCCCACTCGGCGGCGGGGCCCTGAATCAGGTCCGTCAGGTCGGCGAAGGCGCCGGCAGCGGACAGCGGGAACCAGTCCCTCAGTGGTTCGAATGCCGATGTCTGCGTCTTGACGTCGTGCGCCAGATGCGAGAGCGTGTAGCGCCGCCGGGCGCGGCTGTCGTCGTCGATGTCTTCGTCGCGGCCCGTGAATGACACTGGTTGGAACGAGACGAAGCTGACCTTCTCGCAGTTGTCGATCGCGAACTGGATGATCGGCCCGACCTGGTCGTTGTTGACCGTGTTGACGATCGTGCACACGAGCGCGATGTCGATGCCCGCGCGCGACAGGTTCTCGATCGCTCGTAGCTTCACGTCGAAGAGATTGCCGACCTTCCGATGGCTGTTGGCGTCCTCGCCGATGCCGTCAAACTGCAAGTAAGCGATGCGGAGGCCCGCGTCCTTCGCCTTCATCGCAAAACCCGGATCCTGCGCGAACCGGATCCCGTTGGTCGCGGCTTGGACGCTGTAGTAGCCGACCTCGCGGGCGTAGGCAATCGACTCGAGGAACACAGGCGACAAGGTCGGCTCGCCACCCGAGAACTGGACGCTCATCTGTCGCTTCGGCTTGACGGTGATGGCGTCGTCGAGCAACTGCTTGACTTCGCCCAGGTTCAGCTCGTGCACGTAGCCGACCTGGTTCGCGTCCATGAAGCACGGATCGCACATCATGTTGCAGCGGTTCGTCAGGTCGATCGTGAGGACAGCCCCGCGGCCGTATCTGATCGACGACGACCCGTGGTTGTGGAGCTTATCGGTGACGGCCGGCAAATCGCGGCCGGGGAAAAGTCCCTCGATGCGCCGCTGGAACGCGGCGTCGCTCGCGAGCGTGTCCGTGAAGGTGCCGTGAATCGGGCAGGTTTTCTCGATCTGGATCTTCCCGTCACGCTCGACGATGTTCGCTTTGATCTCCCCGACCCTGCTGTTGCGCAGGATCTCGACATCGTCGGCGCCGCTGAGGATGCGCGCGCGTGCTCGTTTCACGCAGATCGGGCAGAGCGAGTCCGTCGTTCGTGGCCAGCCAAGCGGCGGCGACGATTTCTCCCAACTCTTCAACAATGGTCCGGGGGCCCAGGGCGCCTGGAACGACCGAACGCGAAAGCGGCGAGAGGCGGCGATGCCCACCGTCCACGCCACGTTCGCGGCGTTGGTGACCACCGCCTCGAGCGCCTTCGTTATCACCATTCCCGCGAGCCTCCTCGGCTCGATGAGTCCTGGAGCGGCGGTATTATAAACCGTTCGTTCCGCGCTCCAGGATGTCGAGCAGCGCCTCGATCGCCAGCCGCGGCGTCTTCCCCCGAGCATTCACGGGCAAGTCATCGGCGAACACGATCCGTCTCGGCACCTTGTACGGCGTAAGCGTCTTGACGCAGTGTCTCCGGATCTCGGCCACTGTCAGGTCGGGCGATCGACGTTCGACGCACGCGACGAGTTCCTGTCCGCGTGCGCCGTCGTTTCTGCCAAGCACCCATACCTGTCCGACGCCGGCAAGTTCGGCGATCACTCGCTCGACCTCGCGTGGATGCACTTTACGGCCGGCGACGTTCACGAATCCGGATACCCGGCCGGTGAGCGTCAGCCGCCCGTCGCTCGAAAACGCGCCCACATCGCCTGTGAGAAATCCCTCCTTCGTGAACTCGGACGACTGGTCATCACGCGGGTCTGGAAACGCGTACCGCCGCGCCACGGCCGGACCCTGCACGGTCACCCGTCCTTCCGGCGCTGCCAGGTCCGGCACGGAGGCAAGGGACACGGCCGTGTCGGGCATCGGCCAGCCCACTGAAACCGGCTCGTGCAGCTCGGCGGACGAATCGAACGTGATGCTGCCGGTCTCGCTGGTACCGTAGAGCGAGTGCACCTTCACGCCGTAGCGTTCCTTGAAGTGCCGAAGAGTCTCCGTGTCTATGGGCGCGCCTGCGGTGATGACCATCCGTAGCTCGGCGAGCCGCGCCGCAGCGTCCGGCGTCCGTCGAAGATAATCGAACATGACCGGCACGCCTGGAAACGTCGTCACCCCCAGACGGACGACGTCCTCAGCCCACTGCGTCGGTACGAAGCGGTCTCGCAGAACGACCGGCGATCCCGCGAGGATGAGCGGCAGCAGTAGGTTCCCCATGCCGTAGGAATGGGCCATCGGTACGACGCCGAGGTTGACGTCCGTCGATCGAATGTCCATCGCTTCGATCACGTGGAGACCGTCGGACAGGAGGGTGTGCTCCGACACGACGACGGCTTTCGACACCCCCAACGACCCCGACGTGATTTTCAGGCAGAGCGCACCGGTCTCGCCGGGTCGGCGCCACGCCGGCGCCTCCTGCCGATGGCGGACGCTCCCGCTGAGGCCACATGGCAGATCGGCGGGCGAGACACCTCCGGGCCGCGACAACACGCCCGCTCCGGCCGAGGCCACGATGAGATTGGTGCCGTAGAGTTCGGCCAGATCGTTCACTTCGCGAGCTGCGGTGTCGCCGTCAACGAGAACGAGGCTGCCCTGAAGGCCGAGGCTGGCGAGGAAGAGCGGCGCGAGTCCGGTCCGGTTGCCGACGTTTGACACGATCACAGGGCGGGAGGGCAGCCCCAGGCTCGCGATCGCCCGCTGGAGTGCATTCGCGTCGTCCCGGAGGTCGCCGAACGTGCGAGTGAGCCCTTCGGTGAGTCCGTAGATGGCCACTCGATGCCGGTGCTCGCGTGACACCCGGTCGAAACACTCCGTAATGGGCCCGGTCATGACGAGGGTGTTGAGTCCGCAGTGGGCGGCCGGATTCGTGTGGATCGGTCTCCACACGGCACGGGCGGCGTGGCAAGCATACCGCACGTCGAATCCGCCTCGAGTTGCTGAGCGCCCGGAACCGCAGGCTTATAATCGGCCTCCATGTCCGACGTGCATCTGGACGACCTGGTTGCTCAACTGCCGCATCGTCCACCGATGCGATTGGTCGAGCGGATCGTCGAGATCGTGCCGGGCCAGCACGCGTGCGCGACGCGCGTGGCGCACGCCGCCGACTGGTACTTCGACGGGCACTTTCCGGCACAACCGGTGATTCCCGCCATCGCCCTCGTCGAGCTGCTGGCACAGACCGGGGGTCTCGCGGCGGCGACGTGCAGAAACGCGGAGCTGAGACTGGCCGGGCTCTCGGATTTCAAGTTTCCCGCCGCCGCAGGTCCCGGAGTCCTGCTCCGGGCGACGGCGGACGTCGTCGGCCGAGTCGGATCTCTCATTCGAATCACCGGCACCGTCACCGCCGACGGCAAACTCATCGCCAAGGGCAGCTTGACGCTTGCCGAGGTTCCCTCCCTGGAGCCCACCGGATCCGAGACTGCCTGACGTTCTTCTGTCCGCGCGATGACGAGGTCCCCAGGCCGGCTGACTGCGGCCATCTACCACCGATACCGGACCGAGGGCGACACTCCGGTCAGACAGGCCCTGGCGATCGGGCTGGGTCTATTCATCGGGTGCACGCCCTTCATCGGCTTTCACTCCCTCATATGCATTGGCCTCGGTTGGTTGTTCGGCCTGAATCGCTTCAAGGCCTTCGCCGCCTCGAACATCTCGAATCCCCTGTTCGCTCCATTCCTCTATGCACTCGAGCTGCAGGTCGGCGCGTGGTTCCGTACGGGCCAGTTCCTGTCGCCGAACATGCTTGCCGAGGCACGATTGCGCGGTCTCATCGCCGACGTACTCGTCGGCAGCGTCGTCGTCGGATCGATCCTCGCCCTCGCAGGGGTCCTGCTCACCTACTGGGGTTCGAGCCGGCGAGCCCATCCTGACGAAAGCGCGCTCGTGGATGCAGCCGCCGAGCGCTACCTTCTTTCCGGCATCGCAGCCTGGGAGGTCGCGCGCTACTGGATGCGCACGGATCCCGTGTACATCCAGGTCCTCAAGGACGGCCGTCTTCCCCAACGTGGCGTTCTGCTGCACCTCAGATGCGGGCAGGGGCTGATGCTCGCGCTCATGGCCGCGGCGTGCGAGCGATGGCGGCAGGATCTCTGGCCGACCTCGTGGCCGCGCCCACCGCTCGATCTGCGCCTTCACGGCATTGACGCCCGCCGTCGCGTCGTCCGCCGCGCGCGGACCGCACTCGGGGGCGCTGCGACGATCGACGAACGTGACTTCTCGCAGTCACCCATTCCGTCTTGTGACGCGATCGTGCTCATCGACGTGCTGCAGGTGCTCTCGCGAGCGACACAGGATCACCTGATCGCGGCGGCGGCCGAGGCCTTGCCTCGCGGGGGAGTGTTCATCATTCGCGAGGCCGACGCGGATGCAGGCTGGAGGTTCCGGGCGGCCGGCTTCCGCAACCGCTTCACCGCCATCACGCGGGGGGAATTGTCCAGACGCTTCTGTTTCGACGGCGGCAGCGGCTGGTCAGCGCGACTGACTCAGGCCGGCTTCGCGATCGACGCTGTCACTCGCCACGATCAGGGCATGTTCGGCAACGTGCTGATACAGGCAAGGAAGGTCTGACGCCGGCGCAGGGGCGCGTCTCAGTTCCACACCCGGTAGAACTGATACCAGTACTGCGGATGCTGCCGTGTATGACGCTCGATGAGCGTGGCCACCGTCTGAACGGCGTCGCGAACGTTGGCGTCGCGATCGCCGGTCGTCGCGACGCGAATGATCGGACCAGTCTCGACGGCGAAGCCGCCGCCGTCGCGGTACACGAAGCACGGTACGAGTGGCGCGCCCGAGAAGGCGGCCATCACGGCGGGCGTGCGCAGGAACTTCGTGGGCCGGCCAAAAAAAGAGACCTCGACGCAATCCTTCCCGAGGTGTCGATCGAGCAGCATGCCAATGGCGTGGTTCTGCTGCAGTCGTTCGCGGATTCTGAGAGCGGTATCGACATGTTGCCGCACTTCGATCGTCTCGACGCCGACGCCCTTGCGCATCTCCTGGCGCAATCGCGTGACCCGCTGGCTGGGTTCGGACTTGGCGACGACTGAGAGCGAGTACGGCGTGAGGCGACGGAGCAGGACGCCGCCAATCTCCCAGTTGCCGAAGTGGCCCGACAGCACGATGGCGCCGCGTCCTTCTGTCATCACGTGATCAAGCGCTGCCGTGTCGAGCCGCGTCACGAGGCCGCGCGTTGCCTCAGGCGTCATTCTGAGGCTGCGGATGAAGTCGATGACGTCGCGCGCATAGCTTCTGTACGTCCGAAGAGCCAGCTCATCCCTCGCGCGCGGACTCAGCTCGGGGAACATGACCGCGAAATTCTCGACAAGCGCCCGGGTTCCGTTGCGCATCAAGTGAAACGCGAGCCACGTGCCGGCATGCCCGATTGGATAGGTGAGCGAGGGTGGCAGGTACGACACCCCGTAGTAGGTCGCACTGACGATGGCCCCGTTGTTCAAGCCTCGCGGGTGCCACCGGGGCGACGGCGAGTCGGCCGTCGTCACTGGAATCGCTCCGGAAAGAAGCGGTAGCGGACAGCGAGAAAGCACGTCTTCGTCGTGTCCCGCAGCGGCCGGAGCTTGCTCGGCTCTCCGCCGTAATGCAGGCTGACCGGTACTCTCGCGATTCGCGCGCCGCGGCGCGCGAGCTTGATGAGCATTTCAGTTTCGATTTCGTAACCGCGGGCGGACAATTTCAGGAGCCGCAATGCGTCCGTTCGAATCAAGCGGTACCCCGACTGCGCGTCGTCCACCCGCTGGCCGATGAACCATTTCGAGATTACCCAGCTGCTGATCGTGTTCGTATAGTAGCGGGCGCGAGGCGTCACTGCCCGGTCGAACGGGCGCTGGCCGAGCACGAGATCCGCGCCCTCGCGCCGTCCGGCTTCGATGAGCCTGGGTGCGTCTCCTGGCGCATGCTGTAGATCGCCGTCGAGGAGCAGCACGTGCGTGAACATCCGTCCCTGAATCACCGCAATCCCGCTCCGGATCGCCGCGCCCTTGCCACGATTCGACGGATGGCGGACCACTTCAGCGCCCGCCTCGGCGGCCACTCGATCCGTGCCATCAGTGGAGCCGTCGTCGATCACCAGCACGTGGTCGACGTGCTGGCGCACACCTCGCACGACGTCGGCGATCCGGGGGGCCTCGTTGTAGGCGGCGATGAGCGCGCACGTGGTCATCATGGCGGCGGCGGGTACAGCTCGGCCGGGCGTCCGGGCAGTATAAACTGAGGTCCCCTACCGATGGACGTCCTGCTCCTGCGGCCCGCGCCGACCAACGAGCGCTTCGGGCTCGGTCCGTTCTTCCGCATCGAACCGCTGGGCATGGAATACGTTGCCAGTGCGCTCGAATCGCGTGGCCATCGTGTCACGATTCGCGACCTCAGGTTTTCGCCACCGGTCGAGCGCATCATCGCGGAAACTGGTCCCGCGCTCGTCGGCATCGCGTGCATGCACGCGCTCGAGATCGACGACGTGCGCGATCTGATCACGCGCGTACGCCGCGCCACGCGTCACGCCACGGTCATTGTCGGCGGGCACTCCGCTGCGGCCTACGCGACACCGTTTCTTGACGCCGGCGTGGATGCTATCTGTCTGGACGACGGAGAGCGCGCCGTTCCGGAGCTCGCTGACGCGCTTGCCGCCCGCCGGCCGATCGAGGACGTGCCAGGCTGGCTTCTGCCGCGCGACGGCCAGCCGCGGGCGACGCCAACGCCAGACACGCCGTTCGCCCTGGACGACGTGCCGCTTCCGGCTCGGCACCTGGTGGGCGGATGGCGGCACCGCTACGCGTGCCTGCACCATCGCCCGGCATATCTCATCGAGACGGCGCGCGGCTGCCCGTTCCGGTGCTCGTTCTGCTCGGTTTGGCAGCTCTTCGATCGATCCGTCCGGGAGCGATCCGTCGAGTCGGTCTGCCGTGACTTCGAGACGACCGGCGATCAGGTGTTCGTGGCCGACGATCTGTTTTGGCATCACCCTTCGAGAAGCGCGGCCCTCGCTGAGGCGCTACGTGCGCGTGGCATCCGAAAGGACTGGATCCTCGTCCAGTCGCGCGTGGATCTCGTCGCCCGTCATCCGGAGCTCCTCGAGGCGTGGCGGCCGGTTGCGCGCGAGTTCGACATCTTCTTCGGCTTCGAGGCGTCAACCGATGCTGGGCTCGCGAACCTGACGAAGGACACAACAGTCGATCACACGGCGACCGCCCTCGAGGTCGCGCGCGAGCACCGCTACGGCATCACGGGCAACTTCGTCATCGATCCGGATTGGACGGACGAAGACTTCGAGCGCCTGTGGGCATTCGTCGAGTCGCACCGGCTCTCGCGCGCCGGCTTCACGATCTTGACGCCGCTTCCCGGCACTGCCTACTTCGAGGAGTCACGGAACCGGATTCGTGCCGTGCGGTGGTCGCAGTACGACATGCACCACCTGCTCTGGGAACCACGCCTCGGTGTCGAACGATTCTTCGAGCTGTATTGCGAGACGTGGCGACGCTCTGTGTTGAACCTCAAAGGCGAGAAAAAACTCTGGCACTGGCTCGCGCATGCAAGGCCGCGACACTGGGTGCACCTGCTGCAGGCGCTCAAACGTACGCAGCAGATGATGCAGCCTTCACATTATGTGCGCGACCACGAACTTCTCCCGGTCGCGCCGGGGCGGGTCAAGAGCGATGGCGGGCGTTACGACCTCACGCTGATCGGCGGCCGCTGACTACTGGTGTGGCGTCCCCGGCGGCGCGAGCAGCGAAAACGCCGCTGGATCGATTGGCACGTTCGTACGGACCGCCGACAGCTCGAGCGTCTTGCTGTCGCCTCCAGGGTAGTCCATGGTCATCTTGACCAGCTCGAGTCGCGCGCTGTCCACCCAGAGGCGAAGCCGCACGAGCTCCGCAGCCACCTGCTTCCGCCTGGGCACCATGTCCAGACGGTACGTCTCCCCTTCCGTCGAGAGCGTGATCGTGAATGTCTCCCGCAACTGCTTTGCGGAGAAGTCCGTGAAGTACTGCTGCACGCGCCGCTGCGTCTCCGCGATGTCGATGTCCTCGTGGATCTTGACGGACGGCCAATCGACCACGAGACGCGCGTGGTCGAAGGCGACCGTCTTTGGCGTCGGCGTTGCGTACGTCATCACGACACGCAGCGGCATCGCCGCAATCAGTGTTCCCGTCGCGATGATCGGTTCGCGGAGCAGCGACGACACCGTCGTCTCCGTGAACGATGAGGTCACCGTCTTGAGACCCGACAGATTCGCTCGGCTGCGTGCGAATAGATCATCGAGCGGATCCGAGGCTTGACGTGCGGAGACCTGCGGCACGACGAGGACGACCGCAGCGAGAAGTATCCGAAGTGTCTTCACGAGAGGCGTGGGCAACCGCGCCGAGCCGAGCGGAGTGGGTATGATAGCGTACCTCTTGCTATGGTCCCGACGGCGACAGAGAGTCTGGCCGTCACCGGAATCGGCTGCATATCGGGATTTGGCGTCGGCACGTCGGCGTTCGAGCGGGGACTCTTCGACGGCCTGCGCGCCTATGCGCCCGTGACGGCGTTCGACACCAGCGCGGCGCACGCACACGCCGCCGGTCATCTCGACGACTTCGATCCGGCGACGCTCATCGCGCCCGCAAAGCTACGGCGCATGGACCGGGTCGGTCAACTGGCCGTCGCCGCGTGCCGGCTCGCCCTCGAGGACGCGCACCTGGCCGAGATGCCCGCCATCGACGCGAACGAGATCGGCATCGCCCTCGGCACGGAGACGGCAGGCATCCACAGCCTCGTCGGGTATCTCGATCGGTTGTTCGTTGAAGGACCGTTAGGTGCGTCCGCGCTCGACTTCAGCAATACGGTCGGCAACGCCGCGGCAAGTCTCTGCGGCATCGAGTTCGGCCTGCGAGGCATCAACGTGACGCTCGCGAGCAGAGAAGCGTCGGCTCTCGCCGCGATTACTCATGCCGCGAGCGTGTTGCGGGCCGGCCGGGGGCGCGCAGTGGTCACGGGCGGCGTGGACGACTTCGAGCGCCTCTACTTCGAAGTCCACGACCGGTTCCGCGCGCTCGCAACCGACGAAGGCGCGGGCGAAGCGTCGCGGCCGTTCGATCGCCGCCGCAACGGCTTCGTGCTCGGATGCGGCGCATTCCTGCTCGTGCTCGAATCGCCCGGGTCGGCCGCCGCGCGCGCGGCGACGCCGCTCGCGTTCATTTCGGGCGTTGGCGCCACGGCCTCGTCCTGCAACATGCACGAGTGGCCGTCCGATCCAGCACAACTCGTCCGGTGCATGCGGTGCGCGTTGGAAGACGCCAATGTCACGCCGCGGGACGTGTCGGTCGTCTTTGCGTCCGCCAACTCGACGCAGGGCCTCGACCGCGTCGAGGCGCAGGCCATTGCCGACGTGTTCGGCCCCGCCGCGGTGCCGGTCAGCGCCGTCAAGGGCGCGCTCGGCGAATGCGGCGCGTCGGCCGGTGCGGCCGTCGTCGCCGCTATCTTGTCCCTCCGATCGAAGCAGGT
>DASTDQ010000827.1:0-2272 GCA_035710305.1 Vicinamibacterales bacterium
CCGTGCTGATCGACTTCCGCGTCGAGCAGGAAGACAGCGTGTATCCGATGGTGCCCGCGGGCGCCGATCTCGACGCGATGATCCGCCGGCCGCATCAGCCGTCGGTGCTCGTCGAGACGGCGTCGGACGAGATCTGAATCAACCTCCAACTCCCAAGTCCCAACTCCCAATCGGGCGAGTTCGGGATGGGCGGGCTTTCTTGGGCGTTGGGAGTTGGATGTTGGGAGTTGAGATGCATCACACTCTCGTGGCCCTCGTCGAAGACAAGCCGGGCGTGCTCAACCGGGTCGCCTCGCTGTTCCGCCGCCGTGCCTTCAACATCGAGTCGCTGACGGTCGGGCGCACCGACATCCCCGGTATTTCGCGCATGACGGTCGTCATCGACAACGACGAAGTCAACGCCGAGCGCGTCACGGCGTATCTCTACAAGCTCGTGAACGTGCTCCAGGTCGAGGATCTCCGCGATGTTCCCGCGGTGGCGCGCGACCTCGCGCTCGTGAAAGTGGCGGTCGCGGGCCACGACCGCGCGCACCTGCTCCGCGTGGTTGACGAGACGCGCGCCCACATCGTCGATTCGGGTGAGCAGACGATGACGCTCGAGATCACGGGCGAGCCCCCGCACGTAGACGCCGTCATCTCGCGCCTGGAGCCGTTGGGGATCGTCGAGATGGTCCGGACCGGACGTGTGGCGATGCGCCGCGGCGACACGGCGTCGGCGGCCGCACAATACTGAGCGAGGCTCCCGACACCCCGAGCCTTGCACCCGCGCATTGAGTGAGGAGACACCATGGCCACGATGTTCTACGACAAAGACGCCGACATTGAGCTCATTCGCCAGCGAAAAGTGGCCGTCATCGGCTACGGCTCGCAGGGCCATGCGCACGCCCTGAACCTTCGGGACAGCAGCGTCGACGTCGTCGTTGGCCTGCAGGCCGGCAGCAAGTCGGTGGAGAAGGCCAAGGCAGCCGGACTCAAGGTGCTGTCGGTGGCGGAGGCCTCGAAGTGGGCGGACGTCATCATGGTGCTCATCCCGGACCAGCATCAGGCGAAGGTGTACAAAGCGGAGATCGCGCCCCACCTCGCCGCAGGCAAGACGCTGATGTTCGCGCACGGCTTTGCGATCCGTTTCAACTGGATCGTTCCGCCCGCCGACGTGGACGTGACGATGGTCGCGCCGAAGGCGCCCGGACATCGGGTGCGAGAGGTGTTCACCGAAGGCGCCGGCACTCCGGGGCTTCTCGCGATCCATCAGGACGTCACCGGGAAGGGGCGGGCCACTGCGCTGTCCTATGCCCGTGGCATCGGCTGCACCCGCGCCGGCGTCATCGAGACCACCTTCGCCGAGGAAACCGAGACCGACCTGTTCGGCGAGCAGGCCGTTCTGTGCGGCGGCACGAGTGCGCTCGTCAAGGCCGGGTTCGAGACGCTGATCGAGGCCGGCTATCAGCCGGAGATCGCGTATTTCGAGTGCCTTCACGAGCTGAAGCTCATCGTGGACCTGATGTACCGCGGTGGACTTCAGTACATGCGCTACTCGATCAGCGACACCGCAGAGTACGGCGACTACACGGCCGGCGCGCGGATCGTCACGGCCGAGACGAAGGCGACAATGCGGCAGCTGCTCAAGGAGATCCAGTCGGGAGAGTTCGCGAGGAAGTGGATCGCGGAGAACGAGAACGGCTGCCCGAACTTCAAGGCGATGCGCGAGCAGGACCGTCATCACCCCGTCGAGGTGGTGGGCGCCGGGCTCCGGGACATGATGCCGTTCCTCGATCCCGTGAAGCTCCCACAGCCGGCGAGCGTGTAGATCACCAGGCACGTGAACAAGTATTCGTCGCGCGTCACACAGCCCCGAAGCCAGGGTGCGTCCCAGGCGATGCTGTACGGCATCGGCCTGACCGACGCCGACCTGCAGAAGCCGCAGGTCGGCATCTGCAGCATGTGGTACGAGGGCAACACCTGCAACATGCATCTCGATCGGCTCGCCGCGCACGTCAAGGAAGGCGTGCAGGCGGCGGGCCTGGTCGGCCTGCGCTTCAACACGATTGGCGTCAGCGACGGCCTGTCGATGGGCACCGACGGCATGAGCTATTCGCTGCCCTCGAGAGATCTGATCGCGGATTCGATCGAGACGGTCGTCGGCGCGCAGTGGTACGACGCGCTGATCACCGTGCCCGGATGCGACAAGAACATGCCGGGCAGCGTGATCGCGATGGCCAGGCTGAATCGGCCATCGCTCATGGTGTACGGCGGAACGATTCGGGCCGGCTTC
>DASTDQ010000828.1:0-20992 GCA_035710305.1 Vicinamibacterales bacterium
GTCACGATCATCACGCGCGACTGGTTGAAGGCGGCGACCAGGGGAAGCTCGAGCGCTCGAATCGCCTCGAGCAACCGCTGGCTCTCGTCGGCGTCGGCATCGACCAGGCAGTGCCCGCTCTGAAACGGGATGCCCCGCCGGGTGATCTCGGCCAGGAACACCTCGGGGATCCTCGGGGAGAGCACGGTCGTGTGGTCGCTTTCCGGGAGGTGGACGACGGCGCCGTTCTCAGCGACCACGCCGTCCACGAAGCGCAGATCCCCCGCCACGCCGCGAAGCTCGTCGAGAATCCGCCCGGTGACCAGCAGCACGGTCGTGCCGCTGGACCGCAGGGCCGCAATCGACTCGCGGACCGATGGCACGACTTCGCCGTCGCGGGCGATCGTCCCGTCGTAGTCGAGCGCGAGCACCGTGAGTTTCATCGCCCTCCCCACTCGCCATTGTAGAAGCAGCGGGAGACCCGGGATGCCACAATGGCACAGGTGCTTTTCGACACCCAGCAGGACGTCATCGACTGCCTGATGGATCCCGCCACCCACGGCGGCTCAGCCGTCAGCCGCGTCGAGACCCACAGCGCCATCGTGTTCCTGGCGGGCGCGCGGGCGCTGAAACTCAAGCGCGCGGTGCGCTTCGACTACCTCGACTTCTCCACCGAATCTCTTCGAAAGGCGGCGTGCGAGGCCGAAGTGCGAATCAACCGCCTTGCGGCTCCGTCGCTCTACCGCGGAGTGATTCCGGTCACACGCGACGCGTCCGGCTCGCTGGCGCTGGGTGGCCGCGGGGTTCCGGTGGACTGGCTCGTGGACATGGTTCGCTTCGACGAAGAAGGGCTCTTCGATCGACTGGCCGCGCGCGGCGCGCTGAACATCGATCTCATGCCTCCGCTCGCCGCGGCGATCGCGCGATTCCACGAAGCCGCCGATCGGCGCGACGACCACGGCGGCCGGGCCGGGATGCAGTGGGTGGTGGACGGCAACGCCGCCGGGTTCGCCGAACAGGGCGCTGGCGTTCTCGATCCGGCTCTCTGCTCTGAACTGACTCGGAAGGCGAAAGCCGAGATCGATCGCGTCGGGGATCTGCTCGATCGCCGCGTCCGCGAGGGTCGGGTCCGTCAGTGCCACGGCGATCTGCACCTGCGCAACATCGTGCTTCTCGAGGGGAAGCCCACGCTGTTCGACGCCGTCGAGTTCAACGACGAGATCGCATGCGTCGACGTGTTGTACGACGTGGCCTTCCTGTTGATGGATCTCTGGAGGCGAAGGCTCGAGCCTCACGCCAATGCCGTCTTCAACCGCTATATCGCCGAGAGCGGCGATCGCTCCGGCCTGGCGCTGCTGCCGCTCTTTCTGTCCTGCCGCGCGGCGATCCGGGCCAAGACGAGTGCGACCGCGGCGCGGATGCAGCATGACGGGGCTCGAGCAGGCGAGCTCAGGGATCTGGCTCGCGAGTACCTCGTGATGGCCAGGGACTTCCTCGAGCCCGGCCCTCCGCGGCTGATCGCCGTCGGGGGCTTCTCCGGTTCGGGAAAGTCCACGCTGGCGCGAGCCATCGCTCCTTCGATCGGACGCGCGCCGGGCGCCGTCGTCGTTCGCAGCGACGAGGTCCGCAAGTCGCTGCTCGGCATGCCGATCCAGGGGCGCCTCGGACCCGAGGGATACACCGCCGACGTCACCGATCGCGTGTACCGCATGGTGAGCGAGCAGGTCCTCGAAGCACTGGAAGCTGGGCATTCGGCGGTCGCCGATGCCGTGTTCGCACGGTCGTCCGATCGCCTCGCGATCGAGCAACTCGCCACGAAGGCCGCGGTGCCGTTCCTGGGGCTCTGGCTCGACGCCCCTGCTGACGTCCTGTCGGGCCGGACGGAGACGCGGGGTCCGGACGCGTCCGACGCGGGGCCGTCGATCGTTCGACGGCAGGTCGCGGAGGGTCACGGCGAGATCAGCTGGCACGTCCTCGACGCGAGCGCTTCAGCACACGTCGTTGCGGAACAGGCCGGCGCATTGGCCGGCGCCGCACCCGCTGCAAAACAGTGACGCCCGAGACTGACGTCTCGGGCGTCTCACGAACGCGCGAAATCTCGCCGGAGCCTCGCGACGTATTTGGTCGGGATGGCGGGATTCGAACCCGCGGCCCCTTGACCCCCAGTCAAGTGCGCTACCAGGCTGCGCTACATCCCGAGTGTCTTGATTACGCTAGTCGCTTGCGTTTCGAACCCGACGTGGACTTCCGGGCAGTGCGTTTGGAGACGGACTTGGACACGACGCGCGCTTTCGGACGAGCCGCAAGCGACCGGCGCACGCCTCGTTTGGCCGCAACCGGCGACTCGAGGCGGTAGTCGTCCACGACCACCACGGTGCCCGGGGCAGCCGACAGCATCTTCAAGATCGATTTCAGCCCGTCGCGCACGTGCGCGATGCGCGTCCGGGCGTCGGAGGCGAGCGCTTCGAGCACCTCCGCGACTTCCTCCTCGCTCGCACCCTGCTGCGCCGGCGCGTCCTGTTCGAGCCGCTTCCGGGCCCCCGCAAGCGTCAGCCCTTCTCCGAATACCAGCTGCTTGATCCGCTGGACCTGTTCGAGATCGGACTGCCGGTAGAGCCGGGGCGTCTCCGGCGATTTCTGAACCCCGATGCCGGGAAATTCCTTCTCCCATGATCGCAGCACGTAGGGCTGCAGTTGGGCCATCTCGCAGACGTCCACGGCCTTGAAGTACTTCGAGGTCACTCGAGATGAGTATAACAGCGAACCTTTCCTATTCGGTTCAGCGGGTTCACGAGGTTCAACGGGTGCAGGAGGTCCTGTTCGAAGGGTTCAGTTCGATCGTGGGTTGGCAGGTTCACTGACGACCGCGGCGAGGAGTTCGCGAACCCGGTGAACCTTTCGAACCCGTTGAACCATTTGAACGGCGACCCCTGGAACCCCGTGAACTCTTTGAACCCCCTGAACCCGTTCGTTGCCTCGCCCGGACATGGATCCGAAGCGGTGTCCCCTCGAAGCCGAACTCCTCGCGCAGGCAGTTCTGCAGATACCGCTGATAGGAAAAGTGAAACGACGTCGCCACGTTGGTAAAGAACACGAACGTGGGCGGTGCCACGCCGGTCTGGGCGGCATACAGGATGCGGACATGGCGCTTCCCCGGACTCGCGGGCGGATGTGTGGCGGCGATACGCTCGACGAGCCTGTTGAGGTCGGCGGTCTTCACGCGCTGCCGCCTCGATCGGGCCACCTTGTCGATCGTCTCGAGCAGCCGCGGTGTTCGCTCCCCGGTCGCCGCCGAAATGTGGAGGACCGTGGCGTAGTCGAGAAACTTGAGCTGCTCCCTCAGTTTCTCGTCGAACTCCTTCACAAAATCGGGGCCCCGGCCCTTGAGCAGATCCCACTTGTTCGCGGCGACGATGACCCCGCGCCCGAGACGGTCGGCCTCGCCGGCAATCGCCGCGTCCTGGTCGGTGGCTCCAACGGACGCATCGACGACCACGACGACGACGTCGGCGGTTTCGATCGCGCGCCTGGCCAGGAGCACGCTGACGGTTTCGACCTGCCCCCCCCGCGCCACGCGTCCCGGCCGCCGGATGCCGGCGGTGTCCACGATGCGGAAGCTCCTGCGATGCCATGCGAGGACGGTGTCAACGGCGTCCCGAGTCGTGCCCGGCGCCTCGTTGACGATCATGCGCTCCTCGCGAAGCAACCGGTTGACCAGCGAAGACTTGCCAGCGTTGGGCCTGCCGACGATCGCCACGGCCACTTCGTCGGCCACCGGACCGGCTGCCGACGGCGCAGACGTATGCGGCAGCGCCTCGACGATCGCGTCGAGCAGATCCCCGACGCCGTCGCCATGCTCGGCGGATACCTCGAGGACGGGATCGAACCCGAGCTGGTACATATCGATGACGCCACTGGCGGCGCGACGGTCGTCCATCTTGTTCACCGCCACGAGAGCCGGCTTTCCGGCGTCGTGCACCACTTTCGAGATGTCGCGGTCCCCCGCCACCAGCCCTTCGCGTCCATCCACCACGAGCACAAGCAGATCGGCGTCACGGATGGCCCGTCGTCCCCGCTCGAGCACCAGCGCGTGCAGCGGATCCTCGCTCGCTCCGAACATGCCTCCCGTGTCGGTGAGCTCGAAACGCGCGCCGCGCCATTCGACGGGCTGCGCGATGACGTCGCGTGTCGTCCCTGGCACGGTCGTCACGATGGCCCGCCGCGTTTTCGTTACGCGGTTGAACAATGTGGACTTCCCGACGTTCGGGCGCCCGATCAGAACGACGGAGGCAAGAGATCTCGGCACTTCTTTGACTGTTGTTGACAGGCTAAGTGACTATTTCTATAGTAGTTACAGAGTTTTTTGGACGAGGCGCCCACGCATGATCAAGGTCGACATTGTCAACGAGGTCTCGAAGATCGCCGACATCACCAAGGTCAAGGCTGAGGTGGCGGTCGACGCCGTCTTCGACGCCATGCGTTTGTCGATGCAGCGCGGCGACCGCATCGAGCTGCGCGGGTTCGGCGTTTTCCAGGTGAAGCCGCGCAAGCGAGGCATCGGCAGGAACCCTCGTACGGGTAAGGAAGTGCGCATCCCGCCCGGCCGCACGATTCGCTTCAAGCCCGGCAAAGACCTGCAGAATATCGGATAACACGCCCGCATGGGCTCTCCATTTCCATCAAAGCCGCCAGACGTCCGCCTTCGGGCGGAGCCGCCGTCCGCGCAGGAGCCGGTCTACGTGATGCCGGCGGCGCCGAAGCCGGAGCGCGTCTGGCGGTATGTCGTGCTCTTTGGCCTGACGCTCGTCACCACGACCCTGGTGGGCATGGGTCATTACGAGAGCTTCTACAAAGGCTTCCAGTCCGTCGAACTGCCGTTCTCCGACTGGGAGCTCGCGACTCGCGGCCTTTGGTACAGCACGTCGATCCTGGCGATTCTCGGCGCTCACGAGTTCGGACACTACTATGCGTGCCGGTACTACGGCGTGAGCGCATCGCTTCCGTATTTTCTCCCCGTTCCCTTCGCCCTGACCGGTACGCTCGGAGCGTTCATCCGGATTCGGCAACCGATTCCGAGCAAGCGCGAGCTGTTCGACATCGGCATCGCGGGACCAATCGCGGGGTTTCTGGTCGCCGTGCCGGTGCTCATGATCGGCATGTATCTCTCCACGGTCGTGCAGCTGCCACAGGACTTCGACGGTCTCGTGTTCGAGCTCGGCGAACCGCTGCTCTTCCAGGCGTCGGCCTGGCTGACGTTCGGCACCGTGGCCGAGGGCTACACGGTCAACATGCACCCGATGGCGTTTGCCGCGTGGTTCGGCCTGCTGGCCACCGCGCTCAATCTCTTCCCGATGGGGCAGCTCGACGGCGGTCACATTGCGTACGCCGTGCTCGGCCGTCGAAGCACCCTGGTTACGGCAGGGACTGTTCTCTCCCTCGTCGGCCTGTCGTTCGTCTCATCGTCGTGGATTGTCTGGACGGTCCTGACGATCTCGATGCTGGTCGTGTTCGGCCCCCGTCACCCGCGCACCTTCGACGAGCACGTGCCGCTCGATCGTGCGCGGATGTGGCTCGCCCTGTTCGCGCTGGCCATGTTCGTGGTGTGCTTCTCCCCGGCGCCAATCGAAGTCATCGATCTCGTGCGAGGCAGATAGCCCGAATCACAGCACGCTCAACGGATCGACGTCGATCGTCACCTTTCTCCGCGCGTCCGGCAGCTCCGCGAGGACGGCTTTGAGCGCGGTGCGCATGTCCGATCGCCGCGCGCCCTTCAGGAAGAACTGCACGCGGTGTTCGCCGCGCAGCCGTACGAGCGGCGCCGGGGCCGGGCCGAGAATCGTGAAGCTGGACGCCTCGCCCGCTTTCCGCAGCCGGCCCACGATGTCGTTGGCCGTCGTCATCGCATCGTCGAACGACCGGCCGCGCGCGACCACGTTGACGAGCGCCACGGCGGGCGGGTAACGCATGCTGCGGCGATACGCCAGCTCGCGCTCGAAGAACGCGGCAAAGTCCTGCCGGCACGCGAGCTGAATGCTGTAGTGCTCTGGATAGAGCGTCTGCACGACCGCCTCGCCGGCCCATTCACCGCGGCCGGCTCGTCCGGCGACCTGTGTCAGCAGTTGAAACGTCCGCTCGCCGGCGCGGAAGTCGGCCACGCCGAGGCCGACGTCGGCCGAGATCACGCCGACCAGCGTCACGCGCGGGAAGTCGTGACCCTTGGCAATCATCTGCGTGCCGACGAGCAGATCCAGATCGCCCGAGGCGAACCTCGCCAGGATCGACGCGAGCGCGCCCTTCCGGCGTACTGAGTCGCGATCGACGCGGCCGATGCGGGCCGCCGGGAACCGATCGCGAAGGTGCTGCTCGACTTTCTCGGTTCCAAAGCCGGTCTGCTCGAGGTAGGGCGCCGCGCATTTCCGGCACGCCTTCGGCACCATCGTCGAGTAGTTGCAATAGTGGCAGCGCGCGCGCCAGCCCTGCCTGGCGCGGTGCACCGTCAACGAGATCGTGCAGTTCGGACAGTCGAAAGCGTCACCGCACTGCCGGCAGAAGACCGCCGTCGAGTATCCCCGGCGATTGAGCAGCACGAGCACCTGCTCACCACGCAGCAACCGCGCCTCGATTGCCGATGCCAGCTCGCGCGAGATGACGACATCCGGCCCCTGCTCGGCGTACTCCTCGCGCATGTTCACCAACCGCACCGACGCCAGGGGTCGATCGAGGACACGCCGTTCCAGCGTGGCCAGCGTGTACTTGCCAGAGACGGCGTGCTGATAGCTCTCCATCGACGGGGTGGCCGAGCCGAGCACGACGAGCGCGTTCTCCCGGCTGCCGCGCAGGATCGCGACGTCGCGGCCGTGGTACCGGGGCGTTTCTTCCTGCTTGTACGACCCGTCGTGCTCCTCGTCCACGACGATGATCCCGAGCCTGGTCAGCGGGGCGAACACCGCGGATCGGGTGCCGACGACGACATCGACGTCGCCTCGCCGGATGCGGTGCCACTGATCGTGCCGCTCACCGTCCGCCAGGCCGCTGTGCTGAATGGCCACGCGATCGCCGAGAGCCGCGCGGAAGAGGCCGGCTGCCGACGGCGTCAACGCAATCTCGGGAACGAGCAGCAGCGTCTGGCGTCCGGAGCGCCGGGCGCGATCGGCCAGGCGCAGGTAGATCTCCGTCTTACCGCTGCCTGTCACCCCGTGCAGCAGCGCGACGCGGAACTCTTGCGCATCGGCCAGGGCCGCGAGCGTCTCGAGGGCCGTCGCCTGCTCGGCCGTGAGGTCGCGTGATGCCCAGGCGGCGGGCATCGCCGCTCTCCCGAACGGGTCCCGGTCCGTATCCTCCGTGCGAATCGTGACGAGGCCGCGTGCCGCCAGGCGTCCCACCACGTCCGCCGTCACGCCGCGATCGCGCAGCTCCGACAGTGGAAGTCCAACTGGTGCGGCAGCCAACACCTCGATGACCTGCCGTTGCCGCTCGGTGAGGCGTCCCACGTCAGGGCTCAGCCCGTGGGCCGTGACCGCGGCGACGCGATGGGTCCGGAACGAGGTCGGCTTCCGCCGCGCGCCGGGCGGCATGGCGGAGGCGATGGCATCACCGACGCCGGCGATGTAGTAGTCGGCAACCCAGCGGCACAACTCGACGATGTGAGGCGGGAGGAGCGGCTCGAAGTCGATCGTCTCGACCACGTCCTTCAACGCATTGGTCGGCGCCTCACTCGACGATCCGTGGCCCACGACGCAGCCGGTGAGCGTGCGCGAGCCGACGGGCACCCGCACGCGTCCGCCAATCGGCGGAAGCACGATGTGATTCGGTACGTTGTAGCTGAGGAGATCGAGAAACGGAACGGGGACCGCGACGGACACCTGGCGCACGATCAGCTCATGATTCCAGGATGGCTCGAACTCGTTTCATATCCTCCCACACTTCACGCTTGGCCGAGGGGTTGCGCAACAGGTACGCGGGGTGATAGGTCGGCAGCAGGATCGCCGATCGGTACTTGTACTCGCGGCCGCGAATGCGCGTGATCGGATCGGCCGTCCGGAGCAGCGACTGGGCGGCGAATTTTCCCAGCGCGACGATCACCTTCGGCTTCAGGACGTCGATCTGCCGGAACAGGAACGGCTCGCAGCGCTCGACTTCGTCGGGCTCGGGGTTGCGGTTGTTCGGCGGCCTGCACTTGATGACGTTGGCGATATACACGTCGCCGCGCGTCATGCCGATCGCTTCGATGATCTTCGTGAGCAACTGGCCCGCGCGGCCGACGAACGGCTCACCCTGAATGTCTTCGTCCCCGCCGGGAGCTTCCCCGACGAACATCAGATCGGCATTCGGGTTGCCCACGCCGAACACGACCTGCCGCCGGCCGAGCGTGTGCAGCTTGCAGCGGGTGCATTGGGGGCCGATTTCGATGCGCAGAGCGGCAAGCGCGTCTGCCTGGGATGAGAACACTTGGAGGGGCTCGGCGGGTTCAACCGGTTTAGACGGTTCAGCGGGTTCGAGAGATCCGACTGGCCGCTGCGCGGCCGCACTCTCAGCTGCGGGTCGGGACCGCCACACAGCCTCCCGCCGAATCCCTTCAACACCGAGTTCGGCGAAGAACTCGAGATGCGCGGTCAGCTCGTCCGACACCGGCGTCAGCGGGAGGTGGCCGCCGAAGCGCGCACGCGCAGCACGCGTTCGACCCGATCGAGGATCGCGGCGGCGATCCGGTCCTTGCTCTGCAGCGGGACGCTCTCCTCGCCCTCCTCGCCGACCAGCGTCACGGCGTTGGTGTCGGTGTCGAAGCCCTGGTCCGGCCGCGACACGTCATTGGCGACCACGAGGTCCACGAGCTTGCGCGCGCGCTTCTCGCGCGCCTTCGCGAGCAGGTCGTCGGTCTCGGCGGCAAAACCCACGAGCACCGGCGTCGTCAATCCAGAACGGGCGCGTGCCGCGCCGAGCTCGGCCAGGATGTCCTTCGTGCGCGTCAGCGTCAGCGTGAGCGGCGCCTCGGCCTTGGTCAGCTTGCCGGGCGCGGCGGCCGACGGCGCATAATCGGCAACGGCCGCCGCCATGATCACCACGTCGGCGTGGGAGGCGGCCGCCGTCACGGCCGCGTGCATCTCGGCGGCGCTGCGGACGCGCACCACCTCGTCCACGGCCGGCGGATCGAGACGCGTCGGCCCTGCGACGAGTGTGACTCGCGCGCCGCGCCCCCGCGCCTCGGCCGCGAGCGCAAACCCCATCCGGCCGCTCGAACGGTTGCCGATGTACCGCACCGGGTCGATGTCCTCGTAGGTCGGACCCGCCGTGACGAGCACATGGCGGCCGCGCAGCAGCGAATCCGGAGGCGCCAGCATCCGGCACGCGGCGTCGACGATCTCGTCGGGCTCGGCCAGACGTCCCTTGCCGATCCAGCCGCAGGCCAGGTACCCCTCGCCGGGCTCGACGAACCGGACACCGCGCGACGCGAGCGTCTGAAGGTTCCGCTGCACCGCCTCGTGCGCGAGCATGTTCGTGTTCATGGCGGGCGCCAGCAGCACGGGCGCCCGCGTCGCCAGGTAGAGCGAGGTCAGGAAGTCATCGGCGATGCCGCCGGCGAACTTGCCGATGACGTTGGCCGTGCAGGGCGCGACGAGCAGCAGGTTGATGCCGTCGGCGATCGCGACGTGCTCGATGTCGGCGTTCATCCCCGGGCGCCACTGCGACGTGATGACGGGCCTCCGCGTAATCGCCTCGAACGTGACGGGGCCCACGAACCTGGACGCCGAGCGCGTCATCACGGCCACGACGTCGTGGCCGCGCTTCTGCAAGCCACGGCACACCTCGACCGCCTTGTAGGCGCCGATGCCGCCGGTGACGCCGAGGGCGATGAGGGACATGGCTGTGCCTGCCTACGGCCGCTCTTCGAGCTTCTCCACTATTCGCTCTTCGATCTTCTCCACCTTGCGCCTGAGGATCTCCCGCTGGGCGATCGTGACTTTCTTGTCGCCGGCCTCGCGGGGCACCGCGCCCTTGAGGAGCTGGCGCGCACGCGCGCTGGCCATGACCACGAACTCGAACCGGTTCTCTTTGGGTGTGCTCTTCATGAATGAAAGGTCTCGATGATGGCTTGTATCTCCGCGCGCATGCGCCTCGTCCGCACCCGCTCGGCTCCCACGATCGCGCGCAGCCGCTCCACGGCCGCGTCGAGCTCGTCGTTGATCACGACGTAGTCGTACATCGCGTACTCGTCCACCTCGGCACCGGCGACCTCGAGACGCCGCCTGATCTGCTCTTCGCTGTCCTTGCTTCGGCCCCGCAGCCGCTGCTCGAGCACGTCCGCCGACGGGGGCAGCACGAACACGCCAATCGTCTGGATGCCGCGGGCCCGGACCTGCCGCGCGCCCTGGACGTCGATCACGAGGACGACGTCTTCCCCGCGCGCGAGCATCGCGTCGGTGTCGGACGCGCTCGTCCCGTAGTAATTGCCGAAGACATCGGCCCATTCGAGGAAGGCGCCCTCCCGGACCATGTCCTCGAAGCGACCGCGTGTAATGAAATTATAGTCGACCCCGTCCTGCTCTCCCCCCCGGGCGGGCCTCGACGTGTACGAGCGCGACATGCGCAGCCCTGCCACGCGTTGCACGAGCCGTTCGACGAGCGTGGTCTTGCCGGTGCCGGATGGCGCGGAGACGATGAACAGTTGTCCCCGCCAGAGCCGACCGGCGCCCGGCAGGCTATTCGACATTCTGCACCTGCTCGCGCATGCGCTCGAGCTCGGCTTTCGCGTCGATGACGATCTCCGAGACGCCGATGCCGTCCGCCTTCGAACCGATCGTGTTGACTTCGCGGTTCATCTCCTGGAGCAGGAAGTCGAGCTTCCGGCCGCACGGCTCGTCGCTCTCCGACAGCGCACGCCAGTGCGCCAGGTGCGCGCGAAACCGCGTCACCTCCTCGGAGATGTCGGATCGGGCGGCCAGCCGCACGATCTCCTGCGCGATCATCGCCTGGTCCACCGGCAACTCCAGGCGCAGCTCGTCCACGCGATCCCGAAGCCGCGCTTCCAGCGCCTGCTGTCCCTCGGCTGCCGCCACGCACAGCTGCTCGATCAGTCCGCCCAGCCGCTCGCGCCTCGACTCGAGGTCGGCGGCAAGGTGAGCGCCCTCACGCACGCGCATCGCGTCGAGATCGGCGAGCGCCTCGTCCACGGCGGTCTCGACGCTGGCCGCGACCCGTGCGTCGAGCGCCTCGTCCGGCTCGGCGGCGTGCTCGCGTATGGCAATGACCTGCGGCAGCCGGAGCAGGTCTCCAGGCGTGAGCGCGCCGGCCACGAGCCCCAGCTCCCGGGCCCGATCCACGGCGGCCGAAAGAGCCTTCGCGAGGTCGAGATTCAACTCGACCGCCGGCGCCCCCGCGTCGCGGAGCTGCACCGACATCCCGAGCTCGATGCGTCCTCTCGCGAGACGCTTCTGCAGCAGCGCTCTCAGCCGCGATTCGAGGCTGCTCACGAGCGGCGGCACGCGGAGCTGGAGGTCAAGGAACCGGTGATTCACGGCACGAACGGTCACGGCGATGGTGCCCCGCTCGTCCTCATGAGTCAGCGACGCGAACCCGGTCATGGACTTGATCATCTAGTGGACCGTATCAACCGGAAGAGTACCGCGAACAACGAGCTTCGACAGCGATTTTCCGGCCGCGACAACCGGGGTCCCCGCCGCGCGGTGTGTGCGCGGTGGGGTGGGAGCGGCGCGGCCGGCAGTAATCCGCGAAGGACGTACCACTAGCGTCCCGTCAGTCTGCGTTCACCCCTGGACGGTCTTCCTCCTGCAGCTGCAATTCGTAGAGTTTCGCATAGGGGCCGCCCTTCGCGATCAGATCCTCGTGCGTCCCCGACTCGACGATTCGCCCTTCGTCGAGCACGACGATGACGTCGGCCCGACGGACGGTCGAGAGGCGATGGGCAATCACGAACGACGTCCGGTTCGTCATCAGGTTCGACAGCGCCTGCTGCACGAGGGACTCTGATTCGGCGTCGAGCGACGAGGTCGCCTCGTCCAGCACCAGAATTGGCGAGTCGCGCAGAATCGCCCGGGCGATCGCGATGCGCTGCCGCTGTCCGCCCGACAGGCGCTGGCCGCGCTCGCCGATCATCGTGTCGTAGCCCGCGTCGAGCGTCGCGATGAACTCGTGCGCATGGGCAGACCGCGCCGCCGCCTCGATCTCCGCGCGGGTCGCGGAGGGCCGGCCGTAGGCGATATTGGTGGCGATCGTGTCGTCGAAGAGCACGGTCTCCTGCGTGACGATGCCGATTTGCGACCGGAGCGACGACACGGCAACCTCGCGCGTGTCCGTGCCGTCGATGAGGATGGCGCCGCCCGTCGGGTCGTAGAACCGCGGGACGAGGTTGACCAGCGTCGTCTTGCCCGCGCCGCTCCGCCCGACGATCGCGAGCGTCTGGCCGGCGTGCACCGTGAACGACACGCCGTTGAGCGTGAACGCTTCCCCGCCGTTGTAGGTGAAGTGCACGTCGCGAAGCTCGATGTCTTTCGTAAACGGACGCATCGGCACCGCGCCGGGACGGTCTCGCACCTCGCTGTGCGTCTCGAGAATCTCGAACACGCGTTCGGCGGCGGACGCGGCCTGCTGCAGATCGGCGTTCACGCGGCTCAGTTTCCTCGCCGGCGCGTACATCATGAAGAGCGCGGCGATGCAGGCGGCGAATTCGCCCGTCGTCAGCCTGCCGGCGGCAATCTCCCGGCTCCCGTACCAGAGCGCGAGCACGAGCGCCACGCCGCCGACCAGCTCCATCAGCGGCGGCAGGAGCGACAGCACGCTGGTGACCTTCATGCTGGTGCGGTAGAAGCGGGACGAGGACTGCATGAACTTGGTCGCCTCGTGCGGCTCCGCCCCGAACGCCTGCACGATCCGGTGCCCGGTGAGCGCTTCGGCCGTGACGTGCGACATCTGCTCGAGCGCTTCCTGGCTGCGGCGGCTGGTGCGCCGGACGCGCCGGCCGAACTGCGCGAGCGGGTACACGACGACCGGCGCGCCGGTCAGGCAGACGAGCGCAAGCCTGGGGTCGTAGTACACGAGGACCCCGGTAAAGGCGACCAGCGTCAGCGTCTCCCGCGTCAGGTCGCCGACCGTGTCGGACACGACACGCTGGAGCTGGCCGACGTCGTTCATGATTCGGGCCATCAGCCGGCCCGTTGTCTGCAGCGCGAAGAACGCGGCGGACTGGCCGAGCATGTGACGGAACAGGTCGTTCCGGACGTCGCGCACGACCCGCTGGCCGACGTCGGCCATCAGGTAGGACGACAGGTAGGAACCGAGGCCCTTGAGCAGGTACACCGCGAGGACGGCGATTGAGATCCACGCGAGATCCTCGCCGCTCAGCAGGACCTTGTCGAAAATCGGCTTGATGAGGAGTGTCAGCGCCCCTGACGCCGCGCCGTAGACCGCCATCGCCAGAAGCGCGCCGGCAAGCCGCGTCCGATACGGCCGCGCGTAGGCGGCCAGGCGGTAGATCGCGTTCATGCCGCCGTCCACTCCGATCGTCTCCTCAGCGGCTCCCGAACCCGAGCGGATGTGTGGAGTGCCAGCGCCACGCGTCCGCCACAATCGTATCCAGGTCCGGGCGCCTCGGCGCCCAGCCCAGGTCGCGCCGAGCCGGCTCCGCGGACGCGTAGAGGACCGAGGGATCCCCCGCGCGCCTGGCCGCCGAACGCCGCGCGACCGGACGCCCTGTCGCACGTTCAACGGCCGCGATCACGTCCTTCACCGACGAGGGACGCTCGGTCCCGACGTTGTAGGCGCCGGACGCGCCGTCACGCTGCAGCCACTCGAGCGCGCGCAGATGGACGTCGGCCAGGTCCGCCACGTGGACGTAGTCGCGAAGACAGGTGCCGTCCGGCGTCGGATAGTCCTCGCCGAAGATCTCGAGCGGCGGCCCCCCTGTTGCGGCGTCAATCGCCCTCGGAATGAGGTGGATTTCCGGCGAGTGGTCCTCTCCGAGCTCGCCGTCCGGATCGGCGCCGGCCGCGTTGAAGTACCGCAGCCGGACGGACCGGATGCCGTAGGCGCGCTCGAAATGCGGCAGGGCGTGCTCGACGGCGAGCTTCGTCTGACCGTAGGCATTGACCGGCGACGTCGGATGCGTCTCACGGATCGGGATATCCACCGGCTCGCCGTACACGGCGCAGGTGGACGAGAACACGAACTGCCGGCACTTTTCCGCGGCCATCGCCTCGAGCGTTCCCACCGTCCCCGCGACGTTGTTGCGGTAGAAGCCGGCTGGATCGCGCACTGAATCGGGGACCGACAGCCAGGCTGCGAAGTGCATCACCGCCGTCGCGCCGCTCTCGCGGATGGCGCGCCTCACGCAGTCCACGTCCCCCGTATCCCCCTCGACGAGCGGCGCACCCAGCGCCGCCTCGCGGTGGCCCGCCGACAGGTTGTCGTAAATCACCACGCGGTGACCTGCGGCACGCAGGGCCTTGGCGGCGTGGCTTCCGATGTAGCCGGCGCCTCCAGTGACCAGGACCGTCGTCGGCTCAACTGCGGCCAATGGAGTAATACGTGAACCCGTTCTGCTTCATCAGGGCCGGCGCGAACAGATTGCGTCCGTCGAACACCACGGGTGATCGCATGAGCGACCGGATCCTGCTGAAATCCGGCAGTCTGAATTCGTTCCACTCCGTGACGATGACGAGCGCATCGGCGCCTTTGACAGCATCGTAGCTGCTCCCCGCGTAGGTGATCCGGGAACCGAACACGCGCCTGGCGGCCGGGATGGCCTCGGGGTCGAATGCCTGCACGGTCATCCCCGCCGACAGCATGGCCTCGATGAGTGGAATCGACGGAGCCTCGCGCATGTCGTCGGTCCGCGGCTTGAACGACAACCCCCACACCCCGGCGGTCTTGCCCTCGAGCGCGCCGTAGTGCTTCTTCAACATCGCGAAAAGCTTGGTCTTCTGCTGCGCGTTCACGGACTCGACTGCGGCGAGGATCCGGCACTCGTAGCCCTTGTCGGCGGCGAAGTGCCTCATCGCACGCACGTCCTTCGGAAAGCAGCTTCCCCCGTAGCCGGCACCCGGAAACAGGAATGACGGCCCGATCCGTTTGTCCGAGCCGATGGCCTTGCGCACGTGGTCGACGTCGGCTCCCACCAGCTCGCACACGTTGGCCACCTCGTTCATGAACGAGATGCGCGTCGCGAGCATCGCGTTGGCCGCATACTTGGTCATCTCGGCGCTGGCGCAGTCCATCATCATGATCGGCGCCCCGGTGCGCGTCAGCGGCTCGTACAGCTCGAGCATCATGGCCTGCGCTCTCGGATCCTCGGCGCCGATGATCACCCGGTCCGGCCGCAGGAAGTCGTCGATGGCCGCCCCCTGTTTCAGGAACTCGGGATTGCTGACGACGCTGAACGGGTGCGTGGTCTCCCGTCGAATGATCTCACGTACGCGCTCGGATGTGCCCACGGGCACGGTGCTCTTGTTGACCACGACCGCGTAGCCGTTCATCGATCGCGCGACGTCCCGGGCGACCTCGAGGACGTGTGACAGGTCGGCCGATCCGTCCTCGCCCTGCGGTGTTCCCACGGCGACGAAGATCACGGCGGCGTTCCGGACGGCCTTTGGCAGCGTGGTCGTAAACGTCAGGCGCCCCTCGCTCCGATTGCGCCGGACCAGTTCGTCGAGGCCGGGTTCGTAGAACGGAACCTTGCCGCGCTGCAGCGAGCGGACTTTCGCGGGGTCGCTGTCCACGCACGCCACGTCGTTCCCGGACTCGGCAAAGCATGCACCAGCGACAAGACCAACATACCCCGTACCAACAATGGCTATTCGCATCCCTCTGCTGCGCGGCCTCCGTTACTTACTATCATACGGCTGGCACATGCGGATTCTCGTCGACTATCGCCCGGCTCTCAGCGCGCGTACGGGTGTCGGCGAGTACATCCACAGCCTTCTTCGCGCGTACACGTCGGCGTTCGACAACGACGTCATCGCGTTCACGAGCTCGTGGAAGGATCGGCCGTCTCCCGCACTCGGCGCGGAAGTGGGAGCCAGGGTCGTAGACCGGCGCGTACCCGTGTCGCTGCTCAACTTCCTGTGGCACCGCGTCGAGTGGCCTCCCATCGAATCGTTCGCCGGCGATCTCGACGTCGTGCACGCCTCGCACCCGCTCCTGATTCCCGCACGCCGCGCGGCGCAGGTCGTCACCATCCACGATCTGTTCTTCCTCGATCATCCGGAGCAGACGCGCGCGGAGATCCGGCGGGACTACGCACGTCTCACGACCCGGCACGCGCAACGTGCCGACGCGGTGATCACCTCGTCGGCTCACACGAAATCGCTCGTGGGCCAACGCCTGAAGGTGGCCTCCGATCGGATCTACGTCTGTCCACCCGGTGCTCCGTCCTGGCAATCGCTGGGGCGCGAGCCCCGCGTGCCGGCCGACGGGTACATCCTGTTCCTCGGGACGCTGGAGCCGCGGAAGAATCTCGGCGTGCTCCTCGACGCCTACGTGCGGCTGCTGGACACGGCGCGGCGCGTGCCTCGCCTGCTGATTGCCGGAGGCGCCACGCCGGCCGCGGCCCCGTGGCTCGATCGCATCGCGCGAGACCCGCTCAAGCGCGTCGTGTCCTACGCCGGATACGTCGACAACGCCGATCGCGAGCGGCTGTACGCCGGCGCGCGGGCCGTCGTGCTGCCGTCTCTCGACGAGGGGTTCGGCCTCACCGTGCTCGAGGCGATGTCGGCCGGAATCCCCGTGCTTGCCTCGAACCGGGGATCGCTGCCCGAGGTGATCGGCCCGGAAGGCGTGCTCCTCGATCCGCACGACAGCACCGCCTGGGCCGCCGCGATCGAGCGCGTGTCGGCGGACGCGCAGTGGGCCGAGAGCCTGGGACGGACCGGGCTCGAGCGCGCCCGGACGTTCGCGTGGAAGGAGACCGCGGCCCGGGTGCACACGGCGTACACGGACGCCGTCGCGAGACGCAGGGAGCGGTAGCGGATGCGAATCGCCATCGACGGGCGAGAGCTCGTGGGAAAGCCTACCGGCGTTGGACGCTACCTGTCGGAACTGCTCGCGGCATGGAGCGACCTTCCCGGCGCCACGGCGCACGAGTTCTTTCTGTGCACGCCCGAACCGGTCTCAGCTCGCCGCACGGGCGCTCTTCGTCTGTCGCAGGTCGTCTCGCCGGGCGGGGGCACGCTGTGGGAACAGTGGACCCTGCCCCGGCTCGTCTCCGCCACGGGTGCTGACGTGCTGTTCTCGCCAGCCTATACGTGCCCGCTCAGATGCCCCGCGCCGATCGCGCTCGTGATCCACGACGTCTCGTTCGCCGCGCATCCTGAGTGGTATTCGCGGCGCGACGGCTTCCGCCGGCGCACGCTGACGTGGCTGGCGGCCCGGCGTGCGGCGCGCGTCATCACCGATTCGGACTTCTCGAAGCGCGAGATCGCCAGGCACCTCGGGATCGACCCGTCTCGAATCGACGTGATCTACCTGGGCGCGTCCGCCCCGGCCGCGGTGTCTTCACGAGACTCCCTGGTACTGTTTGTCGGCTCGCTCTTCAACCGGCGGCACATCCCCGAGCTCATCGAGGGGTTCACGCGCCTGAACGCGCGGCATCCGCGAGTGAGACTTGAGATCGTCGGCGACAATCGCACCATGCCGCGCCTCGACGTGGACGCCCTCATCGCGGAGCGCGGAGCCGCCGGGGCCGTGCGCGCGCGATCCTACGTCACCGACGCCGAGCTGGCGACCCTGTATGCGACGGCGTCCGCCTTCGCCTTCCTGTCCGAGTACGAGGGATTCGGGCTGACGCCGCTCGAAGCGATGGCGGCCGGCGTTCCAGTCGTGGTGCTCGACACCGAGATCGCGCGCGAGATCTACGGGCCGGCCGCCGTGTACCTGGAGCGGCCGGATCCCGATCTCATCGCGTCGGCGCTCGAGCGGCTGCTCGTGGACGAACGCGAGCGCGCCCGACTCGCCGAAGCCGGCGCGCTCCACGTGGAACGCTATTCATGGCGCGAGTGCGGCCAGCGCACGCTCCAGGTCCTGCTCGCCACGACATGACGCGGCTCACCATTGTCATCGTCGGCTACAACTCGAAGGACGATCTCGCGAGGGTACTGCCATCGCTGACCAGTCCGCCGCCGGCCGTGGACCACGAGATCGTGGTCGTGGACAACGCATCGACCGACTCGACGGCTGCGTTCGTACGCGCGTCGTGGCCGGGCGTGCGCCTGATCGTCTCGGACACGAACCTGGGGTTTGCCAAGGCCAATAACCTCGGCGTGCGCGCCACGGCGAGCGACCTCGTGCTCTTCCTGAATCCGGATACCGTCGTCCCGCCGGGCGTCGTCGACCGCCTGGTGTCGGCGCTCGACGCGCGGCCCGACGTCGCCATCGTGGGACCTCGCATCGTTGACGGGCGCGGACAGGCGGAGCTGTCCTTCGGCGCGCTCGTCACGCCATGGGCCGAGCTCAAGCAGAAAGTGCTCGTCCGAGGGAACGACCTGGGCGTGCCGCTCGTCACGGCGCTCGTCGATCGGATGACGCGCCGCACGCGCACGGTGGACTGGGTGAGCGGCGCGTGCCTGCTGATTCGCCGCTCCGACCTGGAGGCCGCCGGAGGATTCGACGAGCGATTCTTCATGTACATCGAGGACGTGGACCTCTGCGCGTCCGTGCGCGCGCGCGGCCGGCTGGTCCTCTTTGCCGCAGAGCCGGAGGTCGTACATCTGAGGGGACGCTCGGCGGCATCAGCCGTCCGGGAAACCAGCCAGACCTACCGCCGCAGCCAGATTGCCTTCTACGCGAAGCACCATCCGGCCTGGGTGCCGGTGCTCGAGGCTTACCTCAAGATTCGGGGGCGTTGGCCCGATACATCCCAGTAAGGCCGAGTCTGCCCGGGCGCACCGGCCAAAGAACATGGACGCGTCATCGATTGCTGCTTGGAATTGCCCGTCCTGCCGCCGGCGTGTGCCGCGTCAGGTCGAGGAGTGCAGATGCGGGTTCAAGTGGGCCGATCTGCCACCGGTCGACATGACTCCTGCCGGGCCGCCCGCGGCACCGTCGAATAAGCGGGGACTCATCCTGCTTGCGGCCGGCCTTGTGATCGGCGGTGGACTGATGCTGCTCGTGCTGCGGCCTGCCCCTGCCGTCAACGTCGCGACGGCCAACACGCCGACGCCGGCGGCGCCAACCGAGAACGCCCTCGCGACGCCACCCGGTGGCGGCGAACCCGTGTTGACCACGTCCGGCGCTCTACTCCTCACGACGCCGACGACCCCGCCGGCCGAGACCGCGGTGCCGGTCACGCCGCCGCCGGCAGCGTCGCTCGAGGAGGTCGTGAGCCAGGTGGTGCCGGCCGTGGCGTCGATTGTCGCGGGCCAGTCGCGCGGCACCGGGTTCTTCGTCCGACCCGATCAGGTGTTGACCAACGCTCACGTCGTCGAGGGACAGACGTCCGTGCGACTGCAGGTCGGCGACACGAGCTACACCGCTCGCGTCGCGACGATCGCCGCCGGGAGCGACCTCGCCGTCCTGCAGGTCTACAATCCGAACCCGAAACAGCCGACGCTCCGCCTCGGATCGGCAACGAGGGCGCGAGTCGGAGAGGAAGTCATCGCCGTCGGGTCGGCTCTTGGCGTCCTGTCCAACACCGTCACGCGAGGCATTGTCAGCGCGATCCGGGACGTCGGCCCCGTGCGGCTGCTCCAGACCGACGCGGCGATCAATCCTGGCAACAGCGGCGGACCGCTGGTGGATCGGACGGGACAGGTGATCGGGGTCAACTCGATGGTGGTGGCCGCGCGCGAAGGTCAGGGCCTGGCGTTCGCCGTCGCGATCGATCACGCCGTGCCGTTGCTGAACGGCAAGGGCGCGGGGGCGGCAGCCCAGACGCCGCTGAATGCCTTGAGTCAGGCGATGGGAGGACCCGGGGCGGGTGAGGAAATGCGTGTGCGAGGCGAGCAGGCGTATGAACAGGTCCTCGCGTGGGCCGCACAGACCAGCCAGCAGCTCGACGCCTACTGGGATCGCTACGCGAGCACCTGCGTGACATCGTCCAACAGGTCCGGCGACCGCGCGTGGTTCGCGGTGCTCGAACCGAACGGCGTACGCATCAACCCGGCGGCGGCGATCAACTGCCAGAGCTGGCTCGAGACCGTGCAGTCCAACGCGCTGCCAATCAAGGCCACGATCGATCAGGCTGCCGATGCCGCTCGGCGCAGCGGCGTCTACCCGGGCGTCCTGCGGGACATGCGTCGCAAGCATCGACTGGACTGGACCGGCTGGGAACGGTGAGAGCCTCCCTGCGCTGGTCGGTGCGACGTCCCTGACGACCGACGGTATCAGGTTCGCACCGATATAATGACGCGGTATGCGCGTCGCGATCGACACGCGGAAAGTCCACGATTTCGGGATCGGGACCTACATCCGCAATCTCCTGCGCCAGCTCGCGCGGATCGATCGCGAGACGGAGTACGTCCTCCTCTGCCGTGAGGAGGATCTGGGAATCGCCGCGCAGCTCGGCCCCAACTTCAGGACCATCCGCGAGCCGTCGCCCAACTACTCGCTGCGCGAACAGATCCACATCCCGTGGGTGCTGCGGCGGGAGCGCCCCGACGTCTACCACGCCCCGCACTACGTGCTGCCGCCCGCGGTGTTCTGCCGCTCCGTGGTCACGATCCACGACTGCATCCACCTGATGTTTCCGCAGTACCTGCCCAACCGCGCCGCCTTCGCGTACGCGCGCGCGTCGATGTGGGCCGCCGTGCACCGGTCGGATCGCATCCTGACGGTGTCGGCCGCGTCGAAGCGGGACATCCTGCGCCTCTTCGACGTTCCGCCCGAAAAGGTCGTCGTCGTCTACAACGCCATCGACGAGCACTTCAGCACCGAGCCGTCCCCCGAACACATCTCGCGGGTGCGCGAGCGGTACCAGCTCGATCACCAGTTCGTGCTGTACGTCGGCAATATCAAGCCGCACAAGAACCTCGTGCGACTCATCGAGGCATTCAGCCGGCTGCGCCAGGAC
>DASTDQ010000829.1:0-2006 GCA_035710305.1 Vicinamibacterales bacterium
CCTGGTAAGGCGGGTTGACAGGTAGCGCCGGAACCCGGGGTTGAGCTCGGCCTGGGCCCGATCGTTGTCGAGCACCCGGTCGAGCGGATGCACCTCGGCGACGGTCTCGTTGAGCAGCGCGTCGCTGAAGCCGCGGTAGCGCGCCTCGACCATCAGCGCGGCGAGCCAGTCGCCGAACGGCTGCGGCCCCTCGGCGGGGGCGCTCTGGGCGCGGAGGTCCGTGCGGCCGGGCGCGCCAGGAGAGCACAAGAAAAGGGCTGCGACGAGGAGTATCGTGGCCCGACTCGTCCGTCCCATTAGCTTCTTATCGGCTTATTATCTCCTTGCTTGCATTTCCGCGGCGACTCCCTTCTAATTACTCGACGCAGGGTTTCCCCAAGCGATCCCCCTTACTTTCGAGAGAGTTAACGCCATGCCTTTCACATTGAACGTCAACGGCAAGAGCTCCACGGTCGATGTCCCCTCTGACATGCCCCTGCTGTGGGTGCTCAGGGACGTCCTGAACTTCAAGGGAACCAAGTTCGGCTGCGGCATCGGCCAGTGCGGCGCGTGTACCGTGCACATCGGTGGGCGGGCCGTGCGCTCCTGTCAGACCACGGTGGCTCAGGCCAACGGCCGGATCACCACAATCGAAGGACTGTCTCCGGACGGGTCGCACCCGTTGCAGCGCGCATGGCAGGAGATCGACGTGCCGCAGTGCGGCTACTGCCAGGCGGGCCAGATCATGTCGGCCGCCGCGCTGCTCGCGCAGAAGCCGGCGCCGACCGATGCCGACATCAACACCGCGATGAACGGCAATCTGTGCCGCTGCGGGACCTACGTGCGGATTCGCGAGGCGATTCACCGCGCCGCGGCGCTCGCGACGCGTTCCACGTCCACGGCGCAGGCCGGGACCCGGTAAGGAGACGAAGCCGTGACGTCAACACTTCTCGACCGTCGCTCCTTCCTGCGCGTCACCGCCGTCGCCGGCGGCGGAATGATGATCGCGCTGCACCTGGACCCCGCTGAACTGCTCGCGCAGGGCCCGCCGGGGGCCCAGGGCTTCGACGCGCTGGCCTTCGTGAAGATCGCCGCCGACGGCACGGTGACGATCATGAACAAGAACCCCGAGATTGGCCAGGGGGTGATGAATTCGCTGCCGATGATCATCGCCGACGAGCTCGACGTGGACTGGAGCAGCGTGAGGGTCCAGCAGGCGGCCGTCGATGGATCGAAGTTCGGTACGCAGTTCGCTGGCGGAAGCCTCTCGACGCCGATGAACTGGGATCCGCTGCGACAAGTCGGCGCGGCCTGCCGTCAGATGATCCTGTCGGCCGCGGCCGCACGCTGGAGCGTGCCCGTGGCCGAGCTCACGACGCGCTCGGGCCGCGTGATGCACACGGCGAGCAATCGGACCGGCGGCTACGGCGAGTTCGCTGCTGCCGCTGCCGCGCTTCCGGTGCCGCCGCTTGGCAAGGTCCCGCTGAAGGATCCGAAGGACTACAGGATCATCGGCACGTCGCAGCGCGGCGTCGACACCGCCGCCATCACGACGGGCAAGCCGATCTTCAGCATCGACTTCGCGCTGCCCGGAATGCTGTATGCGGTCTACGAGAAGGCGCCGGTGTTCGGCGCGAAGGTGGCGACATCGAACGTCGACGACCTCAAGAAGCTGCCCGGCGTCAGGCACGCCTTCGTCATCGAGGGCGGCAACAACCTGCAGGAGCTCGTCGGTGGAGTGGCGATCGTCGCCGACAGCTGGTGGCTCGCGCAGTCGGCGCGCAAACAGCTGAAGGTGACGTGGGCCGAGCACCCGACCTCGTCGCAGAGCAGCGTGGGCTTCCAGGCCAGGGCCGACGAGCTCGGCAAGGGCGCGTACACGACCAAGCTGCGCACCGACGGCGACGTGGACGCGGCGCTTGCCGGCGCCGCGAAAGTCGTCGAGGCCGCCTACATGTATCCGTTCATCCCGCACTCACCGCTCGAGCCGGAGAACGCTGTTGCGCAGTTTCAGAACGGGAAGCTGG
>DASTDQ010000830.1:0-7180 GCA_035710305.1 Vicinamibacterales bacterium
GTCCGGCTTCAGCCGGACGCAGCGAACCTGAACGTGAACACGAACCGAGAAGAGAGAACCGAGAAGCGTGAACGACAGTCGTCGTTCATTGCTTGACGTAGATCTCCCCCGACTTCCTGAACTCGACCGACTTCTCCTGCATGCCGGCGTCGCGGATCTGCTGAGTCAGCTCCATCGAGCAGAACTTGGGCCCGCACATCGAACAGAAGTGCGCGACCTTCGCCCCTTCAGCAGGAAGCGATTCGTCGTGATACGAGCGCGCGGTGACCGGATCCATCGCCAGGTTGAACTGGTCTTCCCACCTGAACTCGAACCGTGCCTTCGACAGCGCGTCGTCCCAGACCTGCGCACGCGGATGGCCTTTGGCGAGGTCGGCGGCGTGTGCGGCAATCTTGTACGCGATCACGCCCGCCTTCACGTCGTCGCGATCCGGCAGCCCGAGGTGCTCCTTCGGCGTGACGTAGCAGAGCATCGCCGTGCCGTACCACCCGATCATCGCGGCGCCAATCGCCGAGGTGATGTGGTCGTAGCCGGGCGCCACGTCGGTCGTGAGCGGTCCCAGCGTGTAGAACGGCGCCTCTCCGCACCACTCGAGCTGCTTCTCGACGTTCTCCTTGATGAGATGCATCGGGATGTGGCCGGGTCCTTCGTTCATCACCTGCACGTCGTGCTCCCAGGCGATGCGCGTCAACTCGCCCTGCGTCTTCAGCTCAGCGAACTGCGCCTCGTCGTTGGCGTCGGCGATCGATCCGGGGCGAAGCCCGTCGCCGAGCGAGAACGAGACGTCGTACGCGCGCATGATCTCGCAGATCTCGGTGAACCGGGTGTAGAGGAAGTTCTCCTGGTGATGGGCAAGGCACCACTTCGCCAGGATCGACCCGCCTCGCGAGACGATGCCCGTGACCCGTCTTGCGGTCATCGGGATGAACCGCAGCAGCACGCCGGCGTGAACCGTGAAGTAATCGACGCCCTGCTCGCACTGCTCGATCAGCGTGTCGCGATACACCTCCCAGGTGAGGTCCTCGGGACGCCCACCGACTTTTTCGAGCGCCTGATAGATCGGCACGGTGCCGATCGGCACCGCCGAGTTGCGGATGATCCACTCCCGCGTGGCGTGGATGTTCTTGCCCGTGGACAAATCCATCACCGTGTCGGCGCCCCAGAGCGTGGCCCACTGGAGCTTTTCGACCTCGTCTTCGATCGACGAGCGCACGGCCGAGTTGCCGATGTTCGCGTTGATCTTCACGAGGAAGTTCCGGCCGATGATCGTCGGCTCGAGCTCGAGGTGGTTGACGTTGGCGGGAATGATCGCGCGGCCGCGCGCGACCTCGGACCGCACGAACTCCGCCGGCAGCCCCTCGCGGGCGGAGACGAACTCCATTTCGGCAGTGATCTCGCCTTGACGCGCGTAGTAGAGCTGCGTGCCGACGTGACCCCTCGCCCGCCGGGCCGCGATCCACGGCTCGCGCAGCCTGGGCAGCCCCTCGCGAACGTCGTGCCCCTGCGGCCCGCTCGTGTCGTAGAGACGGACGGGGTGCTCGCCGCCTCCGAGCGTCACCTCGCGCATCGGTACGCGCAGGGTGACGGGATCTCCATCCGGGGCCAGGGCCGCGGTGCGCTCCTCGAACACTTTTCGGGAGTTGGGATAAGCCGAGCTGAAGTCGATCATCGGAACTGCTCCAATCGGGCCGGGGCAACCTGCGGCGGGAAAGCGGAGGGCAACGCCGCACTCCCTACGCCGGTGTCAACCGGGTCAGGTTCCAAGGGTCTGTCTCAATCCCGCTCAGCAGGATACCCCTGGCGACTGAAGCGGATTATACCTGTCGTTCGGTGGATAATGCGCGTATGCGCATTGCGGTGCTGCTCAGTTCAATCGTTGCAGCGGCCATCGAGGCGGGCGCCCAGACGACGCCAGCCAAGCCGCCTGCCCAGCCACAACCCGGCACGGCGCAAACAAAACCAGCCCCCGCGCCGCAAACACGCAAGCCGGCCCCGCCAGCCTCGACGCGAAGCGGAATGGCGATCACCGTCGCCGATGCTCGCGGCGTGGTCTTGTCAGGAGTGCGCGTCGAAGCGATCGGGCCCACGATGCGGGACGCGGAGACGAACGCCAGCGGCCAACTCAACTATCCCGGCCTCCTGCCAGGGGTCTATCGGCTGAAGTTTTCAGGCGAGGGCTGGATCATGTTCGAGCGCGAGGTCACACTGCGCGCGGGACAGGTCGCCGACGTGGACGTCACGCTGAACGCGGCGCCGAAGCCCCCGCCCGTACCGGAGCCTGCGCCGCAGCCGGTGGTGGAGGCGCCCGCGCACGGTCCCAAAGGCGAGACACAGACGATCGGCATCGAGGGACTGCTCGAGAAGGAGTTCATCGGCAAGGACCCGCGCCGTGAATCCCTCCTCTCGTGCAGCGGCAACGAACGGGCCACGATGATCCAGCTCAATGGCCCCATGCCCCAGCGGCTGTACGAAAACGGAGATGCGGTGTATTACGTGCTGGGAGGCGACGGCACGGCCACGATCGACGGGCGCAAGTCCCCGGTCAGGACCAACGACTTCGTCTCCGTGCCTCGCGGCTCGGCTCACGCGTTCGACCGGACGGGAAAACGCGCCCTCGTGCTGCTGGCCGTGCTGAGCGGCGAGCCGTGCGAGCGGGCCAAGTAGCACGCTCTCGGCGGGCCCGGGGAGAGAGCTCCCTCAGCGAGTTCGGGCCGCGCCGGCACCATCGAACGGATAGCCAACGAAGTTCGGCGCCTGCTCCGGGCGCAGCAGCAGCGTCGTGAACATGAACGCCATTGCGTAGCGGCCGTCGCCGAGCCGCGTGACGTTCAACGGCTGCTGAAACACCACGTGCCAGTCGTAGACGTTGTCCCAGACGTCGAGACCGATCTCGATGAAATCCGGATACTTGTGCGTGGCCGCCAACCACGTCCGCTGCTGCTGCCGCACACGCGAGACGCCTCGCCACTTGCTCGTATACACGTCGTCGAACTGCCGCTCGAAAGTCTCCCGCAGTTGATTGATGGCCGCGGCCGACTGGGCGTCGCCATCCGCGGCGCCAGCCGCACCCGGCGCGACCAGGGCGGCCAGGCCCGCGATCACTCCCCCGCCAACGAGATCACGTCGCGGAACCATCTCGTCCTCCTGTCATGGAGTCGTGACCATCAGCGTGGCGCGGTAGTCCCCCGGCGCCGTGGTCCGGCTGCTGAACGGAAACGGCTGCAAATCGATCAGGGTGATACGGGCCCCCGCCGCAATGACGCTGGCGCGGGAAGAGTCGCCGGTGTGAAGTTCGTGGAAGGCCGAGGCGCTCGCGTCGTCCACGACGCGTACTCGCACGATGGCGTCGCCGCCCTGGATGCAGACCGCATCCGCCGGGCATCGCGAGTCGCCCGTGACGTGGACGAACTGGACTCGAAGGCCCGCCTCGTCCACGAAAGCCGTCTGGCCTGGGGCCAGGGTGAAACGCTCGTTCAGCTGGACCGTCGGACCGACTGGACTGTTTTCGTCACACGTTGTGACCGACAGGAGACAAACCAGCAGCCCAATAGCGCGCACGGGCCAGGCGATAGCGAAGAACGTACCACCTCGATGGGGTCAGGGTTCGTAGACGAACGAGAAGGCCGTCCCACCGTCGCGAAGACCCTTGGCCAGGTCGAGCCGAAACACGCCATCCAGGCCCGGCACGGCGAGCCTCGCGCCAAGCCCCATATCGACGTCCCCTTGCGCGTTGGCGTCGAACCGGTTGCCGACACGCGCGGAGTCGACAAAGAGCGCCGCGCCGACACGAATCGGCCACGGCGTGCTCCACCACTGCCGCGCCTCGACGGAGAGGTGCACGATGCGACGTCCGATCTGCTCCACTCGCAGCCCGCCATCCTCGATGATCGGGTGCGCGCGAAGCAGCGTGGGTCGCGCGCGGCCCGTGTCGCCTCCAAACCAGATGTCGGGCGGCGTGCGTGAGGTGGCCGCCGCGGCGCCTGCTCTCGCGACATACACACGCCCACGGTGTTCCCGTGACGAGCGCACGGTCGCGGCGGCCACGAGCGACGCGAAGCCGTCGCCGCCGCTCCATCCCGAGCCTTCGACGTCGATCACGACGCGCTCACGCGGCGAGGCCGCTCGCAGTCCGCCCGAGACCAGCCCGAAGCTTCCGTGTTCCTCCCATGCATCGACGCCGCCGCGCGCCCACAGCCTCATCCAGGGATTGACCCAGTTGGAGAGCGTTAGGACCGCACCGGCACGACGGGCCGTGGGAATGCCGGCATTGGTAAACGGTTGACGCTCTCCAAAGCCCTCCACACCCCAGAGACCGCCCCAGGGCGCCGGCGCGACGATCTCAGCATTCACTCGAGGACGGTCGGGCCAGAAGCGCCAGGACCCGCTCACGCGTTCGCCGCCTCCCATAATCGATCCGGTTGACGCGCTGATCTCGCTTCGCGCCACAGCGAGCAGGCCCATCGCCAGGTAGTTCGATTTCGAGAATGGCAGGAGCGGCCGCTCCACCACGTGAGCGCGCACTTCGGCCAACCCGGACGCGGCCGGCCGGTACTCGAGGCGGGTGCCGACGGCTGACGGCAGCTCCTGCAGCCGGCGCCTGGTCACGGTGAACAATCGGGACGTAAGTAGGGCTTCCCCGGGCACGCCCATCAATCGCTCGACCGCGCGCTGCCCGGTGTGTTCGAGACCGTCCACCGACACCAGGTCCACCCGGGGCCGATCGATGCGGTTCCACGCGTCGAGCGCCCCGATGGGATCGTCCTGGACGAAGCGGCTGGTGGCGAGCAGGTCCCACGCGTGCTCGTCGCCAGGGTCGATCGCCAGTGCCGCCGCCGCCGTCTCGCCGACGTCGGACCAGCGCCGCTGAAGCAGCCGCAGGCCCGCCATCTCGCGCAGCGGCGCCGATCCGCCGCACGACAGCGCGGCCGTCAGGCTGCGTTCGGCGGCGTCGAGATCGTTCGATTGCGCAAGCCGGATTCCGTCGTCGATGAGCTCGGTACAGGTCCGGCTTCCGCTTTCGCTCGTCCCGAGCGTCGGCGGCCCGGGAAAGCCGGATGACGGTTCGTCAACCTTCGTCCCCGGAACCACGATGGCCATCCACCGATCGGCGGCGTCCCACCGACGTACGAACGCGTCGACGGCCATGACCCTGAATGGAGCGCGGGCCGGATCGTGAAACACGACCGCCTTGGGCGTGGCCGCGACCACGACGACGTAGTGGAAGGTCCCTGGACGGTCTTGGATCAGGGCGAGAACCGGACGGCCTCGATCCAACTCGGCCGACATGCGCTGGCCGGTGCCTTCGAGGCCCGCTACGCTCCAGCCGCGCGCGCGCAGGTCGCCGACCAGCCGATCGGTCCGAATGCCTCCCGCGCTGCGATCGACCAGATGCGCGAACGATTCGGCGTCGAGCCCCCGCTCACCCCAGTAGCGCAGGATCATCGCGGCGGCGGCGCCGCCGCACAGCGCCTCGGACTGCGAGACGAAAGGGACGTCGAGGATCGGCAGCGGCCCTGGAGCTGGCTGGGCATCGGCATGCCCAGCCAGCAGGACGAAGACAACGAGACCGGACGCGCGCACGCGGCCCGCGAGCTATTTGACGGCCACGATGATCAGGATCACGACGAGCAGGGCAATGATGATGAGCGTCGGTCCGTCGATGCGCATCTGCCCGCCCGCCAGCGCCGTCTCGGCCTGCCGCGCCTGAGCGGCGAGCACGTGAAGGTCCTCGCCCTCGAGGGTCGCCACGGCCCCGGCGGCGCGACGCAGATCGACTCCCGCCCGATCGGCGACATCCTTGACCGCGGGGTGTTCGAGTACGCGAAGAACATCTGCACGTTCGGCAGCGGTGCTGGAGATGTGCTGCTGCAGCGCAGCCTCGATCGCCGACGGAGCAGCGGCGTGCGAGGCTTGAGCATGGACCCGGGGCATCGCCGTGAGTACTGTCAACAGGATTGCCAAACCAACAACGGGTACCCTTGCCAAGGGGTCAGACCCCTTCGCATGCTTGCACCGATCAACGAGCGTGTACATGTGCTGGTGCCCTCCTCAAGCGACCATTGTAGCGAAGGCGCCGCCAATGCAGACCGACGGTCGAGCGAAACTGAACAGCTGGGTCGCCGCTCTCGAGCGCAGGTACCTGGCCGACCTCCGAATACAGGAGGTCACCCGGGCGCTGCGGGCGCTGTCGGCCGCCTACGTCGAGCACCGCGGCCGCGGGACCGGCAGGCACGTGCGCGGCGCTCTCGACACCGCCGGAAAGCGGGCCGCGTTCGCGATGTACTACGCACCGCTGCACTACATCGCGGTGCTCGAAGTCGTACGCGCGCTCGGCGCTGACCAGCCCGCGCCGGCCTCGATCGTGGACCTGGGCTGCGGCACGGGAGCAGCGGCGGCAGCGTGGGCGATCGCGGGCGGCTCGACGCCAGTGGTCACAGGTATCGACCGGCATCCCTGGGCGGTCTCGGAAGCGCGCCGCACCTACAAGGAGCTCGGACTGCATGGGATGGCGCGGCAGGGGGACTTCAGTGAATCAGGGTTCAAGGGGTTCAAAGGGTTCACGAGGTTCAAAGGGTTCACGGCTGGCGCCGTTGGCGCCGTTGCCGCGTACGTGCTGAACGAGCTGGCCGACGCTGAACGACGCCGCGTGGAGGACATGCTCGTAGACTTCGGCCGATCGGGCGGTCGGATCCTCGTCGTCGAGCCGATCGCACGAGGCGTCGTGCCATGGTGGCCCGAAACGGCGGAGCGCATCCGCTCGATCGGCGGACGAGCCGACGTGTGGCGGCTCCCGATTGAGGCGCCACCCCCTGTCATGCGCCTGGGCGACGCCGCCGGGCTGAACCACCGCGAGCTGCGGCTTCAGACACTGTTTCTCTGAAGCACCGTGCTATTCTCGCCCTCTCGGATGGACGCCCACGGCGTTTCTGGCCCCGGTAAAGACGGCAACCTCTTTCCGCTCACGATCACGGCGCTCGGTGTCGTCTACGGCGACATCGGAACCAGCCCACTCTACGCCATCCGCGAGTGTTTCTTCGGATCGCACTCCGTGCCTCCGACGCACGAGAACGTCCTCGGCGTGCTGTCGCTCGTGCTCTACGCGCTCGTTCTCGTCATCTCGGTCAAGTACATCGTCGTCGTGATGCGCGCCGACAACCAGGGGGAGGGCGGCATTCTCTCC
>DASTDQ010000831.1:0-6395 GCA_035710305.1 Vicinamibacterales bacterium
GCGCGCAGCCCGGCGTTCGGCGTGATGACCAGCACTCCGTCCGCCACCACGCGGTCGGTCGGGTCTGGCGGCCGCGTGAACCGCCGCGCGTACGCCAGCTTGCCTCGAAAGTACAGGCCGCTGACGAAACTGAAGACGTCGCCGAGCGGAGCGCCTTCCGTCGTCCGCAGCTGCCGCGCCAGGGCGAACTCCGCCGCGTCCGACACGACTCGCCTGGCGCGCACACCACCGCAGTTGGCGGGCGAGAGGAGAAAGATGCGCTTCCCCATCGGAGACCGGCGTCTATTTCGCACGCGTCAGCGTGACGGTGTTCTTGGAGCCCTGGATAGTCAACTCGATCGCCTCGCCAGCCAGCCGTCCGGTGAAGGTCGCCGCCTTGCCGTCCACGTGTACGGTGAACGAGAACGTCTTGTCGTCCACTTGTCCTTCGGCAATGTTCGCCGATTGCTGATCCCGGGTAAACGTCCCGGTCAGTTCGGCGCCGCTCACCTTGAGCTCCAGCCCCACGGATCGCCCCTGCGCGGTCGTCCCCTGCCACTTTCCGCTGAGCCCCTGCTGCGCGTGACTGGTGATGGCGACGGCCACACACACGACAGCGACCACGACGAAACCGAATCGATTCATACGATGCCCCCCTGTATGGACGTCATTCATGCCTGAGCGCAATGAGCGGATCGACGCGGGACGCGCGCAGCGCGGGGAACCATCCCGCCAGAAGTGCCGTCAGCCCGAGCGCGCAGGCGGCGACAACGAACACACTGGCCTCGCTTGGTGTGAAGTCGAAAAGGATCCCCCGGGCGATGTCAGTCAGCATCAGCGCAACGCCAGCCCCGATCGCAATCCCGGGAACGATCATCGCGGCGACGTCCCTGAGGACGAGGCCCATCACGGACGATCTGCGAGCGCCCAGGACCATTCGCACGCCGAGCTCGTTCGTCCGGCGTGCAACCTGGAACGCCAGCACCCCGAACATGCCGAGGCCGGCGACCACGAGCGCGAGCAATCCGAAAAGACCGCCGAGCGTGGCCATGACCCGTTCAGTGGAGATGGATCGCTCGATCATGGCCGCGTAGGTCGAGACTCGCTGCACACGCAACGAGGGATCGACCTCACGGACCATGCGTTCCACACCCGGAACCAGGCGCAGCGGGTCGCCTTCTGCCACGCGAGCCAGGTAGGAATAGCTCGCTCCCTGGTCTTCCCCCTGCGCCCAGGGGATGTACATCGTCTTCAGGATCTCGTCGCGCAGATTCTGGTATTTCGCGTCGCGGACAACGCCGACGATCTCGTACGTCGCTCCAACCGAGGTCACGCGACGGCCGAGCGCGGATCGGTCGCCGAAGAAGTACCGCTCGAAGCTTGCATTGACGATGGCCACCTTTGGCGCCGTGCCGGTGTCGCGATCGCCGAAGTCGCGGCCTGAAAGTAGTGGTGTTCCCATCGTAGCGAAGTACCCGGGGGCAATCGCGTTGAAGCCGACCGAGTTCGATTCCCCCGATCGAAACGCGTACCCCTCGACCTGTATGGTCCGATCCCAGAGGTTGCCCTCGACGGGCAGGACGCGGGCAGCGCTTGCCGCTCGAACACCTGCGGATGCACTCAGCCGCTCGACCAGCGCGCTTCCGACGGCCGTCGCGCGATCCGGCGGAAGCGGGCGGGTGCTCCTGACGTTCAGCACCAGCACACCATCGCTCTTGAATCCCGGGTCGACGGCGTACAGCTTGACGAGCGTGCCGACGAACAGCGTGGCGCCAACGACGAGAACCATTGACATCGCGAACTGCGACACGACGAGCGTCCGCCCAAGCCGGGTGTGTCCGTGCGCTGCCACGTCCTTGAGCGCGGGGTTCATCCCCGCACGGGCCGCCTGAAGCGCGGGGGCGAGACCGGCAAGCGCGCAGGCTGTCAGCGCGAGTGCGGCCGTGAACGCGATGACCCGCCAATCGGGCGCCACCGACAACTGCACCTCGCGGCCGGCCGTCACGAGCTCGAACAGCCTCTGGCTGAACCTTCCCGTCATGAGGAGGCCAACCCCTCCTCCAAGCAGTGCGAGAACCAGGCTCTCGGTCAGGAACTGTCGCACCAGACGACCGCGTCCCGCGCCGATCGCGAGTCGAATCGAAATCTCGCGCTGCCTCGCGGCCGCGCGCGCGAGCAGCAGCCCCGACAGGTTCACACAGGCCAGCAGCAGGATCAGGCCGACGATGCCCATCAGGATGAGCAACGGCTTCGCGAAGTTATCCCGGAGCGGGTTGAAGCCGCCAGCCGCCGGGAACGCAGCCGCACGCTGGCGAAGAACCGCCGCGCGCTGTGCCGGATCCGGCAGCGCCGCAGAACGCTCCTGCAGGAAGGCTCTGAAGAGCACGTCAACTTCGGCAGAGGCCTGGGCGACGGTCACCCCGGGCTTCAGCCGCGCGAGGACGCCCAGGGTATTGGACCCGATGCTCGCTCGCTGCTGTTCGGTCATCATCGGGACGAGCGGCACCATCAGATCGGACGCGCGCCCGGACTGGGCACCTGTGTACGCCGGGGGCGTTACACCAACGATCGTGAACACCCGGTCGCGGAGCGTGAATGTCGTGCCGACGACGGAAGGACTGCGTCCAAAGCGTCGCTGCCAATAACGGTCCGTGATCACGGCCGCCAAAACGGACGGCGCCGGCACGTCGTCGGACGGTGCCAGCAAACGTCCGGCAGCCGGCACCAGCCCGAGGACGACGAAGTAGTGACCAGAGACGAAATCAGTCGTCACCGAATCGTCGTCGTCCCCGAAGAAGATCGACTGGGCCGTTGTGGCGTGCGCGAAGAGGCTCGAGACCGACGTCATGTTGTCCCGCAAATGCTCGAACACCGGATAGGACACGGAACTCGCGCGACCGGTAGTCGTGGACATACGGCCAAGCTGAACGAGCCGATCCGCCTGCTCGACCGGAAGGGTCCGCAGAATCACGGCGTTGACCAGGCTGAAAATGGTCGTATTGGCTCCGATGCCAAGCGCAAAGGACAGCACCGCGACCGCGGCAAAGACAGGATTCCGACGGAGGGTTCGCAGCGCGTAGCGCGCGTCCTGGGCCAGATCGGTCAGCCAGCGGCCACGCACGTCGCGGACCTCTTCTTCGATCTGCGCCGGGTTGCCGAACTCCAGGAACGCGCGCCGCTCGGCCGCGCGGCGGTCCATCCCTTCGGCGATGTACTGCTCGATCAATCGCTCGCGATGAAAACGGATTTCGTCGGCAACGCGGGGGTCACGCCTCTGGCCGAACCTCATGGCTCATTCCGCCGTGCGCAGAACCCCCGAGATTGCCGCGGACAGACGGTCCCAGTTCTCGCGCTGCTCTTCGAGTTGCTTGCGGCCGAGCGGCGTGAGCGTGTAGAACCTCGCGTCGCGACCGGTCTCGGACGCGGCCCACGCGGCACGGACCCAGCGCCGCTTCTCGAGGCGGTGGAGCGCCGGATAGAGGGACCCTTGCTGGACCTGGAGCACGGCGCCCGACATCTGCTGGAGGCGCTGCGCGATGGCGTACCCGTGAATGGGGCCGAGCGCAACGACCTTCAGGATGAGCACGTCGAGCGTGCCTTGCAGCAGATCGGACTTCTGGCGCTCGCCGGCCATACCAAGGCAATCTACACATGCATATGTAGAATGTCAAGGCGTTACGCGGACTGACCTGAACACGCGGCGGGCCGCGCTAGTTCTCCTCTTCGTACTCCTCTTCCTCGAGAGGAAGGAAGCGCGTGGGCGGGCGCAGTGCTTCGCGGAAGTCGTACAAGGGCAGGTGTCGAACGTGCAGGGAGATCAGACAGCCGGGAGCTTTCTCGTCGACGACGACCGTGACGGGACTTCCTTCGACGCCTTCACGAAACGCCACGCGGCAGCCACAGGCAAGCCGGGCGTGCGTGAAGCCTTTCAACATGCACGGATCATACTACAGCAGCGTCTTGATCTGTCGTTCCAGCTGCTCCTTGCTCGCCATGCCCGAGTGTTTCATGGCGATCTTCCCCTCGCGGTCGATGATCACCGAGACGGGGACGCCGAACAGCGGGCCGAACGCCTCCTGCACGTCCTCGCGTCCGCCGACGAGCACCGGGTAGTTCATCTTGTATTCGGCCGCGTACGGCCGCAGTTTCTCGGCGGGATCGTCGATCGACAGCCCCAGCACGACCAGATCGTCGGCGTATTGCGTCTGCAGTTCGACGAGCGAGGGAATCTCGGCCTTGCAGGGCCCGCACCACGTCGCCCAGAAGTTGAGCAGGATGATCTTGCCTTTGTAGCTTTGCATGTCCACGTCGGCGCCGTGCATGTCCTTGAGGACGAAGTCGAGGCGGGCGGGCTTGCCAATCGCTTCGGCGTCCTCGGGCTCGCCGGGATGCTCCAAGCCGGCCGTCTCCGCGTCGTGCGTGTCAAGCCCGGGAGCCATCCAGATGAGCCCGACGGCCAGCGCGACCGCCCCCATGGCCAGCCACGTCGCCTTGCGCGACGGCTGCTGTTCCTGAGCCTCCGGCGCCGGAGTCCCGTCAACGGCGTTGTTCTCGTCCTGCATACTCATAGTTTATCGTGCTTCACGCCTCATATAGCCGATGGCTTCCGCCAGGTCGCTCTCGTTGTCGGGAAGAACCAGCACGAACGTCGTCCCGTCCCGCGCCCACATCGACGACCGGTGATCGAGAGCGACCAGATCGGCCGCCTTCCTGGTCTCTCCCGCCAGGACGAACAGCGACATGTCCTGACCGTGGGCGCGATACATCACGTGGGGAATCGCCGTCTCTCCGTACATGCACCGCCTGGCACCGACGAGCTCGAGGCCGACTGCCGGCGATGATGGCGGGACGTGCACAGTCCAGCCGTGCTGCTCCGACAGCATGCGCTCGACGTCCGAGGCGTCCAGAGATACACCGTCGCGCGGCGCAAACAGCTTGAAGCACCTCGAGTGGTCGGCGGTGAGCTGCGCGGCCAGCAGGGCATTGGACCGCTGCGTCATCAGGGAGAGGAACGCGGACGCCGTGAACACCATCACGACGATGGTCGCCAGGACGGCGACGGGCCGCATGCGCCACCAGCGCCCGACGATGGCAAGACCAGGGGACGGCCCGCGACCGGCCAGCGCGACCGATTCACACCGCGCACGCAGTCCCGGCGGCAGCGGCTCGACGAGCAGTTGCGCTCTCCGCTCGCGGAGAATCTGCTGCCCGGTGCCCTCGTCCTCTGCCAGCCGGCGGCATGCGGAGCACGCCGACAGGTGACGATCGACGCTGTCGCGCTCGGACGCGGGAAGCAGGCCGTCCACGTAGGCGGCCAGACACTCTGAGACGCGACGGCACTCGTTCATGGCGTCGGCGTTCCCGAGGGCGCGCTCCCCCGCTCCGCGGGCCTCGAGGTGCTCAGCCCCTTCAGGAGCATTCTCCGGCCCCGCGAAATGCGCGACATGACCGTTCCGATTGGCACGCCGAGCATCTTTGCCATATCCGCGTATGAAAACTCCTCCACGTCGCGAAGCCACACCGCCTGGCGGAAGATCTCGGGCAGGCCGTCGAGCGCCGCCTTGAGATCGGCGTCGAGCGTGTCGCGAAGCAGAATCGCCTCCGGCGAGTCCGACCCTGCGACCGTGCCTGCCTCCGCTGCCGCTTCCACCCGAGGGCTGTCAGCCTCGACGGCCTCCCGGCTCGCATCCCGAAGCCGGTTCCTCCACGTGTTGTGGAGGATCGTGGACAGCCACGCCCTCAGGTTCGTTCCGCGCTCGAACCGGTCCGAAAAGCGCAGGGCCTTGACGAGCGTGTCCTGCACGAGGTCTTCGGCATCGGGCCGGTTCCTGGTGAGCCTCAGCGCCGTCGCGTACAAGGGCTCGAGGTAACCGAGGACCTCCGCGCCAAACGCGTCAGCGTCAGCTTGCTGGCGGCGTCGGAACATCGGATGCCGGCACCTAACCGATCAACCCGGGCTCCGGCGCCGTTATTCCCGAACCGCTCGAACGCGTCGATTGGCGGGGCGTCCCGGGGGCGAGCAGGCGGGAGCAGTATAGCCAGCGGGTGTCACTCGGACCGCACTGTCTCAGTCCTGAAGAGGACAACGCGGATTGGACTTTCGCGGTTTTCGGGCGCGTCTTCACGAGTCTCATCGGCACATCCTTTGCTCCTTCGCGCCCGATCCAATCGTTGCCGCCGTACAGGCGTCGGCGGTAAGATCGCGGCGTGCGCGCGGAACCAGTAGCGGGACCACTGCAAGGAGAACGGATATGAGCAACCGCAGCTGGGGCGGCACCCTGCTCCGGGTCGTGTCGGCAGCCGCGGCCCTGGCGTATGCGATCCCCGCCACGGCCCAGACTCCGTACGTCCCCTACTACGGGAAAAACCAGATCCGTTACGACAATTTCGAGTGGTACCACTACGAGACGGACCAC
>DASTDQ010000832.1:0-4691 GCA_035710305.1 Vicinamibacterales bacterium
GACCTCTTCCACATCGTGGATCACAGCTACGCGCATCTGGTCACCGTGCTGCCGCCCGATCGATCGCTCGTGATGTGTCATGACGTCGACGCCTTCGCCGGCGTGCTGCCAGGCACCGGGGGGCAGTCGATGGTGGGGCGGATCCTCGGCGAGCAGCTGCTTGCGGGACTCGTCTCGGCACGGAAGATCGTGTGCGGAAGCCGGGCGACGCGTGACGCTCTGGTCGCGTCTGGCCTGGTCGAGCCGTCGCGTCTCGCCGTTGTCCCGTACGGGCTGCATCCCACGTGCAGGCCGCGGCCAGACCCGCGTGCCGACGCGGTCGCTGACGAGCAGCTCGGTCCGATCGATCCGGCGCGTCCGGAGATCCTGCACGTCGGAAGCACGGTTCCGCGCAAGCGGATCGATGTGCTTCTCGACGTGTTCGCCGCGTTGCGCGATCGCCATCCATCCGTCAGACTGATTCGGGTCGGGGGGGCCTTCACGCGAAGCCAGCAACGGCACGTATCCCGTCTGGGCCTGGGAGGTCACGTCACCGTGCTGCCGTACCTCGAACGGCGGGTGCTGGCTGCGGTCTATCGTCGAGCGGCCGTCGTCCTGCAGCCGTCCGACCGTGAGGGCTTCGGATTGCCCGTGGCCGAGGCCATGGCCTGCGGAACCCCGGTGGTCGCCAGCGACCTTCCGCCGCTGCGCGAGGTCGGCGGGACGATGGCATCGTACTGTGCCGTGGGCGACGTTGATTCGTGGGTCTCGACGGTTGGGGGGCTGCTGGACGAACGCGCCGGCGACGCTGCCCGATGGGCGGCGCGGAAGGCAGCCGCTGCCGCCGATTCACGTCGATTCGACGCGCTCACTCACGCTCAGCGGATGCTCGACGTGTACCGCGAACTTCTGCCCGCGCTGCCGAAGGTCGACCTCGCCGGTCCCATCGCCGCCTCCAGATGACCCGCCCGCGCGTCCTCCACTTCGGTAAGTACTATCCGCCGCACAAGGGCGGGATCGAGACCGTTGTCGAAACCCTTTGCCGCGGGGAGAAGCGCTGGGCGGAGACGCAGGCGCTCGTGACCCGCAGGGAACGATCGACGGTCTTCGAGGTGATCGACGACGTGCCGGTCCGACGCGTCGGGAGCGCGGCTACGGTAGGGGCCGTCTCGATCGCACCCACGCTTCCGATGTGGCTCGCGCGGGCCGACGCCGACATCCTGGTGCTCCACGAGCCCAACCCGATGGCGCTGCTGGCGTACTGCCTGGCTCGCCCGGCCATTCCGTTGGTCGTCTGGTATCACAGCGAGGTGATCCGGCCCCGATGGAAGTACCGACTGGTCTATCAGCCGCTGCTCGACTTCGCCCTTCGCCGCGCTGCGCGAGTCGTGGTGGCGTCGCCTCCGATGCTCGACGTCGAAGCCCTCGCGCCGTATCGTGCCAAGTGCGTCGTCGTTCCGTACGGATTGCCTCTCGAACGGTATTCGCCGGCGCCCGCGGTGTTGGCGAGGGCCGACGCGCTGCGTGTCGAGGCCGTCAGGCCGACGCTGCTGTTCGTCGGACGACTGGTCCGCTACAAGGGCGTCGAGGTTCTGTTGAGGGCGATGCCCGGACTCGACGCTGACGCGGTCGTCATCGGCGACGGGCCGTGCCGCGCGTCGCTCGAATCTGTGGCGCGCGAGCTGGGCCTTGGCGCGCGTGTGCGGTTTCTCGGCGAGGTCGAAGGCGACGAGTTGCTTGCCTGGTATCACGCCTGCGACGTGCTGGTGCTCCCCTCGATCACGCGCCAGGAAGCCTTCGGGATGGTGCAGCTCGAGGCCATGCTCTGCGCGCGCCCGGTCGTCAGCACGGAGGTCGGGACGGGCGTCTCCTGGGTCAATCAACACGAGCGCACCGGCCTTGTGGTGCGGCCAGGCGACCCGCGCGAGCTCCACCACGCTCTGGCCCGCCTGATCGGCGACACCGTCATGAGACGCAGACTGGGTGACGCCGCGCGCGCGCGCGTGCTCGAACACTTCACAGCGGAGACAATGTGCAACGCGACTCGGTTGCTCTATCGGGACATCGGCAAGGCGACATCCTCGCCAGCCCGTACCGAACCCGCGATCGCAGGCTGAGCGTCGCGTCGGCGGGACGGCCGCAGCCCGCCAAGCGGGCGCTCGACCTCGCGCTCTCCGGCGTTGGCCTGCTCGCGTCGATGCCGCTCTGGGCGCTTGTCGCGCTCCTCATCAAGCTGGAGGACGGCGGCCCGGTGTTCTACGGGCAGGAGCGGTCTGGCCTCAATGGTGTGCCCTTTCACGTGCGGAAGTTCCGCTCCATGATCCAGGACGCCGAGGCCCGTGTGGGCGCCGTCCAGGCGAAAGAGCGCGATCCGCGCGTGACACGCGTGGGCCGGCTCCTGCGGGCGACGGCGATGGACGAGCTCCCGCAGCTCTGGAACATCTTTCGCGGCGACATGAGCTTCACGGGTCCGCGGGCGCTCAGGCCCGGTGAGATCGAGACGCTGGGCTCCGGGCGGGTGGAGCTGCTGGAAGACGTGCCGGGCTTCGCCGAGCGCGCCAGCGTCCGGCCCGGTCTGACGGGCATCGCCCAGATCTTCGCGCCGCGCGACATCCCGCGCCGTTTGAAATTCCGCTACGACCTTCTGTACGTCCGCCGGCAGTCCTTCTGGCTCGACGTGCGCCTCATCGCGCTGTCCTTCTGGATCTCCTTCCGCGGAACGTGGGAAGCGAGAGGCGGCAAGTTCTGATGTACTCGATGCTTCGAGAGCACGCACTCCGGGCGGTCACGCGTCGCCGTGGCGTATCGCGGGTGGTGAACGGTCTCCCGTTCCGCGTCGCCTCGCCCGTCCGCGCCGCCTTTGCCGAGGACTGCGATCGCTCCGTGGCTGATTTCCTGCGCGCCCGCGTCACGCCCGGCTCCGAGGTGTGGAACGTTGGCGCCAACGTCGGCGTGTACGCCCTGCAGCTCGCCTCCTGGGTAGGCGAGGCGGGGCGAGTCGTGGCCTTCGAGCCCAATCCACTGGCGGCCCGATTCCTGCGTGAGAACCTGCGACTCAACGGTCTCGAGCGGCGCGTGGAGGTCGTCGAGTCCGCCGTGGCCGACGAGACGGGGCACGTGGATCTCTATGTCGAGGGCGCCAACGGCATGGCTCGTCCGGGGTACCCCAATCCACTTCTTCGACACACGACCGTCGTCCGCACGCCGGTGACGACGCTGGACGCGTTTCTCTCGCGCCGCCCGAAGGCGCCGTCGTGGATCATGATGGACATCGAGGGCTGGGAGATCGCCGCGCTGCGCGGGGCTCGCGCCCTTCTCGCCGACACGCACGTGGCCGTCGAGTTGCACCCTTCTGCGTGGTCGTGGTCGGGTCACTCGCGCGCGGACCTCGAAATGGTGCTCAATGAGTGGGACCTGGTAGCCGTACCGTTGGTTGGTCAGTCCGATGCCCTCGCTCAGCACGGCCAGGTCGTCCTGGAACGTCGCGAGCGCAGCGTTGACAGCTGAGCTGCCGATGTGGAAACTCGGAGCCTGAATGCACGATGCGGTCGTCATTGGCGCTGGTCCGGCTGGCTTGTATGCAGGCCTTCGATTGGCGCAGAACGGACGGCGCGTCGTACTTCTCGAGGAGCATCACGTCGTGGGCCGCCCGGTCCACTGTACCGGCATCCTCGCCCGTGAAGCCTTCGACCAGTTCGACATCTCTGCCGACGTCATCCTCAACGAGCTGACTGCGGCTCGTTTCATCTCGCCTGCCGGGCGCGACGTCGTCTATCGGACCCGCGCCATCGAGGCGGTCGCCATCGACCGTCCTGCCTTCGATACGGACCTGGCGGAGCGTGCGGCTCTGGCCGGCGTCACATTCATCCACGGCGCGAGGGTCACATCGGTGACCCGCGATGCGCGGGGTGTGACTGTGACGGCCGCCGGCCATCCCGCCGTGTCTGCGCGCGCGTGCGTGCTGGCGTGCGGAGGGCGATACGCGCTCCACCGGCATCTTGGCCTGTCGGTCCCGTCGATGTACCTGCACACTGCGCAGAAGGAAGTGCCGGCGGCTCACCCGGGCGACGTCGAGCTGCATTTTGGCAGTCATGTCGCGCCGAAGGGTTTTGGCTGGGTCGTTCCGATCTGGAGGGAAGGTCGATCCTACGCGCGCATCGGCGTGATGTCGGCGGATCGGTCGCCGACGTATTTCGATCGCATGGTCGCGCGAGTGGCCGGGCGCTGGGGCGTCCGGCCGACGGAGGAGGGGCCGCCCCGCCAGAAGATCCTCCCGCTCAACCGCATCTCCCGTACCTATGGAGATCGCCTCGTGGTCGTCGGTGACGCGGCGGGTCTCGTGAAGCCGACAACGGGCGGTGGAATCTATTACAGCCTGGTCAGTGCGTCGCTGGCTGCCGACGTGCTGACCAAGGCGATCGACGAGGACAATCTCACGTCTACGCGCTTGGCCGAATACGAGCAGCGCTGGCGCGAGCGGCTGGAAGGGGAGCTCAACACGCAGCTCGCGTTCCGGTCGCTGGCGCAGTCCATGCGGGACGAGGACATCGAAGGCCTGTTCGAGCTCGCCCAGACCGACGGCGTCATGCCCATCGTCCGGCGCACGGCGACGTTCAACCGGCACCGGCGTCTGATTGTGGCGTTACTGAAACATCCCCCCGCGCGTCAGCTCTTCTTCCGATCATTTCTGTAATGGGGTCGGGAGTCATTTC
>DASTDQ010000833.1:0-2540 GCA_035710305.1 Vicinamibacterales bacterium
TCCGTGAGGCCATTGAATCCATCCTCGGCCAGACGTTCTCGGACTTCGCGCTCCTGCTGATAGACGACGTGTCGAGCGACTCGACGCCCGAGATCGCCCGCGAGTATGCGTCCCGCGATGGGCGCGTGTTCTACTCGCGGAACGCCGAGCGCCTCGGCCTGGTCGGGAACTCGCGGCACGCTTTCCAGATCGCCCGGCAGCGACATCCGGAAGCGGAGTACTTCGCCTGGGCCAGCGATCACGACCGCTGGCACCCGCGCTGGCTGGAGCAGCTCGTTGACGCGCTCGATGCCGACAGGGAGGTGGTGCTGGCCTATCCCTTGAACAGACGCATCGACCCTGGCGGCGAGTTGCTGAAGCGCAAGCCGTGGGTCTTCGACACGTTCGGCGTGGCCAGCCGATGGGCACGCCTTCGGACGGGCATCCGCCGCATGCGCGCCGGCAACATGGTGTACGGGTTGTACCGCGTGGACGCGCTGGCGCGGGCCGGGGTGTACCGGCGCATCGTGATTCCGGACCGGCTGCTGATTGCGGAGCTGTCGCTGTACGGTCAGTTCAAGCAGGTGCCTGAGGTGTTGTGGTTCCGCCGCTGGTATGGACGTGTGTTCAGCCTGAGCCGCCAGCGCGCCAGCTTCTTTCCGGGGCGCCGCCCGCTCCATTCGTATTGCCCCTGGTGGATTGCGCACGCGGTGAGCCTGATGCACACGCTGACTATTCGCGGCGACGGCCGGCCGTATGTATCTCGTGGCGCAGGGCTCCTCGTCGGGGCACAGTATCTGGTGCTGGCCGGCGCCGTGCACGCCCGGCAGAGACTTCGGGAACTGCGAGCCTGGTGCGCCGCGTCCGCCCTCGCGCTCGATCGACGGCTGCGCCTGATGCGGCGCGCGATCGCCCAACAGGGTCTCCTCGGCTGGGTGATCTCGAATCTCAGGGAGCTCGCGACGGCAGACTCATGGCGAAAACACGTGTAGCGAGCATCCGCCGCCGCATGGCGCGCCTGGGCTTCGAAGCCGTCAGGCGCCCGGGGCTGCTGTTTCTCAGGTCGCTTCGTGCGATGCCGGTCGTCGGCACCCGCGTGATTCCTGCACTGCTGAAAGAGGAGCTGGCCGGAATCCCCGCGGCCGACGCCGTCGACGCCGTCCGGAAGGAGCTTCGGCAGCTGCAGAAAACGACGGCACCGATCGTCGTCGGTCCCTGGGTGGGCGAGGTCGGCTTCGAGCTCTTGTACTGGATCCCGTTTCTGAACCGCGTGCTTCGCGAGTACCGATTGGATCAGCGGCGCTTGATTGTCATCTCACGCGGGGGCGGCCGGCGATGGTACCGGCACCTGACCGGCGAGTATGTGGATGTATTCGATCTCTTCACGCTCGACGAGTATCGCCGAGCCAACGAGGCGCGCTGGGACAAAGCCGGTCATCAGAAACAGTATCGAGTCGAGCAGATGGATCTCGACATCGTCGAGCGGGCGAAGAGAAAGATCGGCGTTCACCACGCCGAGCTCCTGCATCCGTCCCTGATGTACCGGATCCTTCGCTTCTACTGGTTCGACAAGGCCGGCCGAGGCCTGCTCGACCGTCACACCGAATACCGCCCGCTCGCGCCCGTCGAGCGGACACCCGCGCTGAAGGACCTGCCGGCAAAGTACGTCGCCGTGCGCTTCTATTTCCGGCCATCGTTCCCCGACACCCCCGACAACCGGCGCTTTGCCGCCCAGGTGATCCACTCCCTCACCGAGGAGATGCCCGTGGTGCTCCTCAACACCGGGCTCAGGCTCGACGACCACGAGGACGTGGACCTGCCTGGGAAGAACGTGTACCGCGTAGACGAGCTGATGCGGCTCGAACAGAACCTGGAGATCCAGACCGAGATCATCAGCCGCGCCCATACGTTTGTCGGGACTTACGGAGGGCTGGCATACCTCGGCCCGTTCTACGGCGTGCCTTCCATCTCGTTCTATTCGTCTGAAGAGGAGCTCGTCCCAGCCCACCTTGACGTCAGCTGGCGGCTCGGACGCACGATGGGCGTCCCGGTGACGACGCTGCACACGAAGATGGCCGGCCTGTTGCGCGGTATGCTGAGCGAGCGTTAGCCATGAGGCTTCTCCTCGCGGAAATCCGCCATAACCCGCTGCTCTGGCTGCTGGCCTTCGTGCCTGTGGTGTTCGCCGGCGCGCGGTTATGGGCGGACGCGCACACGCTGCTGTTCCTGCTGTCGGTGCTCGCGATCGTGCCGCTCGCCGCGCTGCTCAGCCACGCCACCGAGTCGGTCGCCTCGCGCACGGGCGATGCCGTCGGCGGCCTCCTCAACGCCACGCTCGGAAACCTGACGGAGCTCGTCATCGCCCTTGCCGCGCTGCGCGCCGGGGAGTACACCCTCGTCAAGGCCTCCATCGCCGGCGCCATCGTCGCCAACACCCTCTTCATGCTCGGCATGTCGTTCCTGCTCGGCGGGCTCAAGTATCACATCCAGGAATTCAACAGGGTCAACGCCCGGCTCCAGGCCGGCCTGCTGTTTCTCGCGACCGTCGCCCTGCTCGTTCC
>DASTDQ010000834.1:0-2793 GCA_035710305.1 Vicinamibacterales bacterium
GGCGGCCGCACGCCCGCGGAGGCAGGCATGAAGCTGCTGCGGGCGCCGCGCCGGCCCGATTCCGCGCCCGCGATCAGGATCACGATCGGGCTGCGCGACGCCCCGGAGAGCTGGCGCGACTATCTGTATTGGAACGTCGAGCTGGAAGACACGTAGGGCGCTTTGCCCCGCTCCACCATCGCCTCGGTGACCCCGCTCCGCGCTGTCGAAGGCGGCCACGTGACCCTGAGGGGATCGGGGTTTCCCGTCGATCGGGTTCCTCGTGTCAGCGTGGGCGGGCAGCCGGCCCGCGTCGCATTTGCCTCGAGCTCCCGCCTCGTCGTGATCGTGCCTCCCGATGTCGAGACCGGGCGCGTGCCGATACGCGTCGAGGATCTTCCCGGCGAGACGGCGTTCGTCACGGTGGGGACCGCCTGGGCGACGGGTCTTCACCAGGTGGACAATCCCGTCTTCGACGCCGACGGCAATCTGTTCGTGACCTACAGCGGATCGCGCGGGCAAGAGGCTCCAGTGTCGATCTTCCGCGTCACGCGCGAGGGCACGCGGGAGCCGTTCGTAACGGGCATCGTGAATGCCACCTCGATGACGATCGGGCCGGACGGCCGGTTGTACGTGTCGAGCCGGTTCGAAGGTTCGGTCCATCGCGTCAAGCCGGACGGCAGCCACGAGCTCGTGGTGTCGGACCTCGGCGTGGCGTGCGGCCTGGCCTTCGACCGCGACGGCGCGCTGTATGTGGGAGACCGATCCGGAACGATCTTCCGCGTTCGCGAGGGTCGCGCCGAGCAGTTCGCCACGCTGCCGCCGAGCGTGGCGGCCTTCCATCTGGCGATTGGTCCTGACGGCGACCTGTTCGTGAGCGTGCCGACGCTTGCCACCTACGACCACGTGTACCGCATCGGACCCAACGGCCAGGTACGCTCGGTGCTCGCGTCGTTCGGCCGCCCGCAGGGGCTCGCGTTCTCGCCCGACGAGGGCGTGCTTCACGTGACAGACGCCTTGGCCGGCAGAAGCGGTCTGTACCGCCTCAAGGACCTGGACGGCGAGCCCGAGCTGATCGCGTCGGGCTGCGGGTTCATCGGCGTCGCATTCGGGCCGGGCGGCCAGATGGTCGTGGCGTCCAACGACACCGCCTATCGGTTTGATTGAGCGGTGAGTGGTTAGTGGTTAGTGGTGAGTGGCTGCTAATATTCACCGCGAGTCCGCCGACCACCAACCACTTCCACTATCCACAACCACCACCCAGCGATGCGCTTGTTCGCGCGAAAACCGATCGACGACCTCCACGAGGACAGCGCCTCGCCGTCGCTCAGGCGGGTACTGGGCGCCGGCGATCTCGTCATGCTGTCGATCGGGGCCGTCATCGGCGCGGGCATCTTCTCGTCGATTGGCACGGCGGCGGCCGGTGAGATTCGCCCCGACGGCACCATCATCCGCGCCGCGGCCGGTCCCGCGCTGATCCTGTCGTTTGCCCTCCTCGGCGTCGTGTGCGGACTCGCCGCGCTCTGCTACGCGGAGCTGGCGTCCATGATTCCCCAGGCCGGCAGCGCCTACACGTATTCCTACGCCACGCTCGGGGAGCTCGTCGCGTGGATCATCGGATGGGATCTCATCCTCGAGTACGCCGTCGGCAACATCGCCGTGGCCGTGGCGTGGGGCGGGTACTTCACGTCGTTCATGAGCGGCTTCGGAGTGACCTTTCCGGACTGGCTCACCCACGGTTATCGAGCCGTGACGCTCAGCGCCGATCCGGCGGTGCGGGCGCTGCTCGACACGGCCCCCCGGATTTCGGGCATCCCGATTCTCGTGAACCTTCCCGCCTTCGCCATCGTGATGGGCGTGACATGGGTGCTGCTGCTCGGCGTCAGGGAGAGCGCGCGGGTCAACACCATCATGGTCGTGGTCAAGCTCCTCGTGCTGGGCGTGTTCGTGTCGGTCGGGGCGATGCACATCGATACCGCCAACTACGTGCCGTTCGCGCCGAACGGCTGGACGGGCATCCATCACGGCGCCGCCATCGTGTTCTTCGCCTACATCGGCTTCGACGCCATCTCCACGGCCGCCGAGGAGACGAGACACCCGCAGCGCAACGTGCCGATCGGCATCCTCGGAGGGCTCGCCATCTGCACGTTGATCTACGTGATCGTCGGCGTCGTGGCGACGGGGCTGGTCCCCTACACCGAGCTGCGGGCGGCCGATCCGCTGGCGAAGGCGCTCGAGGTTGCGGGACTCCAGACGGCCAGCTGGATCGTGTCGTTCGGGGCGGTCGTCTCGATCACGGCGGTGCTGCTGGTCTTTCAGTACGGGCAGCCGCGGATCTTCTACGCCATGGCCCGCGACGGCCTCCTTCCGGCATGGGCCGCGCGGGTCAGCGAGAAGCGGCGCGTGCCGCACATCACGACGTGGATCACCGGCATCGTGGTGGCGCTCGGCGCGCTCGTCGCCGACGAGAACGAGATCTACGACCTGACGAACATCGGCACGCTGTCGGCCTTCGCCATCGTCTGCGTGGGCGTGCTCGTGCTGCGCTACGCCGATCCGCACCGGCCGCGGCCGTTCCGCGTGCCCATGGTGTGGGGCGTCTCCTTGGTTGGCGCCGCGGCGTGTCTCTACACGATGTGGGGACTTCCGAGAACCGCGTGGGAGCGCTTCGGCATCTGGCTCCTCATCGGCGTCCTCGTCTACGCGATCTACGGCTACCGTCACTCCCGCCTCCGCGTACGGGTAGAATGATCATTTGGCGTTGCCCGCTGATTCGCGACGTATGGCACACGACTGGATTGCGGTGCGCGGGGC
>DASTDQ010000835.1:0-12285 GCA_035710305.1 Vicinamibacterales bacterium
ACAAGGTCACCGCCCTCAATAAATGACTCCCGACCCCATTTACGCCGCCGATAAATGACTCCCGACCCCATTTTGGCCGAGCGCATCGCTCGCGCTCGGCTGCTCGCCGACAGGCATCCTCACGCCGCGGGGGTCCTGAGATTCTACGCAAAGCTCGTGGAGTACCAGCGCGCGCTGTTGGACCGCGTGCCGGGGATCGCTTTCGATCGAGAGGATCTCGCAAACCTCGTTCCTGCCTTTCTGGATTGGCTGGAGCGCGAGAGTCCCCCGGCGTCGTGGGCGTCCGCTGCAGATCTTCGGCGGATCGCGCGTGAAGACTGGCGAGAGCGATTCAGCCAGGCGATAGCGCCCGCGGGCGCTGAAGCCGACGGCGGCGATTCGTGGACGATGTTTGTCGTCGAGGCGCTGCTGCAACCCCTTGCGGAGCGGCAGGCGCAAGACGGCCGTGACCGCGATTCGACGACGAACGAATACGAGAAGAGTACTGGGCGGTGTCCCGCCTGCCGCGACCTTCCCGTGGTCGGGGTGCTGCGTGAAGAAGGGCACGGCGCCCGGCGCTCGCTGGTGTGCGGGCGCTGCGCCACCGAATGGGCGTACACGCGGCTGGCGTGCCCGGGCTGCGGGGAGCGCCAGTTCGAATCGCTGCCCGTCTATACGGCCGAGCAATTCGGCCACATCCGTGTCGAGGCCTGCGACAGCTGCCGGCGGTTTCTCAAGACGGTGGACCTCACGAAAGACGGCCTGGCTGTGCCGCTGGTGGACGATCTGGCCAGCCTTTCGCTCGACCTCTGGGCCCGCTCGCAGGGGTACGAACGCCTTCGGCCGAACCTGTTGAGACTCTGAACACTCTGAAGAAGAATTCAGCAAGACTTCAGGATTACGTACGGCCGGGCCTCGTACAGTCGAAGAGAAAGGAAGGCAGTTCATGCGAAGAATCCGCTTGTATTCCATTCTCGCCGCCGCGATGTTCACGGTTGCGGTCGTGTCGATCAGCGCGTGCCATCGGACGCAGCCGACGCCGCTGCCGGAATATGCGCCGACGGCCACCATCAAGGATCTGATGCTGTCGATCGTGGATCCGTCGGCTGATGTCGTGTGGCTCTCGGTCACCACGGTCCAGAGCGCGGAGGGGACGGTCGAGACCGCGCCGAAGACCGACGAAGAGTGGAAGAAGGTCCGGCAGGGCGCGATCGCGCTTACCGAGGCGGCCAACCTGCTGATGATGCCCGGCCGTCACGTGGCCGGTCCGGGCGAGAAGTCCGAGACGCCCGGCGTCGAGCTCGAGCCGCTCGAGATGGAGGCGCTCATCGACAAAGATCGGGCGAGCTGGATCATGCGGGCGAAGGGGCTGCACGATGCCGGCATGGAAGTGCTGCAGGCGATCGATGCCAAGGACGCCAGGAAGGTCTTCGAGATCGGCGAGCACATCGAGAGGGCGTGCGAGAGCTGCCACTCGCAGTACTGGTACCCGAACGAAAAGATCCCACCCGTTCCGACCGAACTGAAGCAGACGAACCCGTAGGACGCGGCAGCTCGTCCTCGAAAACCAGAGGAAAACCGTCACCTTCGGCCCGTCAGCGCACTGATCCGGCGGTTGATCTCCCGCGCGCGGGCGGCTAAGATTTCGGCCAGCTTCACACGCCAACATGCGTACCGCGCTCGCGGCGCTTCTCTCGGTGGCAGCCGGCCTCATCGTGACCTCGGGTCTGGTGTCTGCTCAGCACGAAAACGTCGATATCGAGGACGGTGGCCGCGCGTTTCGGAGCGCATGCGCGAACTGCCACGGCACTGCCGGCGATCAGATCGCCGGCATCGACCTCGGCCGCGGGCGGTTCCGGCGTGTCTACTCCGATCCGGAGCTGGTGGGCATCATCCGCAACGGCATCCCGAACACGCCGATGGCGGCAACTGGGGTGACCGAGCAGCAGGCCGTCAACATCGTGGGCTACCTTCGGTCGCTTGCGGGCTCGACGCGAGGCCCCGCCGTCGTGGGCGACTCGACACGGGGCAGATCGATCTATGACGGGAAAGGCGCCTGCGCGACGTGTCATCGCGTGAACGGGGTCGGCTCGCGCGTGGGTCCCGACCTGAGTGCGATTGGGCAAAACCGGCAGAGCGCCGAGCTGGAGCAGTCGCTCGTGGACCCCGGGGCTGAGGTCCTCGCGACGAACCGGTTCTACCGCGTCGTCACGAAGGAGGGCGTCGCGGTGATGGGCCGGCTGCTCAACCACGACACGTTCACCGTTCAGATTCTCGACTCGAAGGAACAGCTGCGGTCGTTCGTGAAAGCGGACATGCGGGAGCACGGTTTCGTGGGGACGCCGATGCCCTCGTATTTCGGCACACTCGATCCCCAGGAGAGAGCCGACGTGGTCAGCTACCTCATGTCGCTCAAGGGGGGTTCCCGATGACGGCGCGAACCGTCGTGCTCGTGCTCCTGGCCGCCGTGTCACTCCAGGGGCAGGTGACCTTCAACCGCATCCTCAACGCGGACCGCGAGCCGCACAACTGGCTCAGCTACTCCCGCACGCTCGACAACCAGCGTTTCAGCCCGCTGACGCAGATCACGTCCGCCAACGTGAAGAACCTGCAGCTCCAGTGGGTCTGGCAGTCGCGTTCGCTGGAGAAGTTCGAGGCGACGTCCCTGGTCGTGGACGGCGTGCTCTATACGGTGCAGCAGCCCAACGACGTGGTGGCGCTGGACGCGGTGACGGGCCGGGTCTACTGGACGCTCACGTATCAGCCGGCGCCGGAGGCGCGCAGCTGCTGCGGGCGCGTCAATCGCGGGCTCGCGATTTCTGGCGACACGCTGTTCATGGGCACCCTCGATGCGCACCTGCTGGCGATCGACGCCAGGAGCGGTCAGGTGATCTGGAACACCACGGTGGCCGACACGAAGGCGCGCTACGTGATCACGCACTCGCCGCTCGTGGTCCGCGACAAGGTCATCATCGGCACGGCGGGCGGCGACGGCCCGATCCGCGGCCTGATCGCGGCCTTCGACATCAAGACGGGCAAAGAGCTCTGGCGCTGGTACACGATTCCGGCCCCGGGAGAGCCCGGCAACGAGACGTGGGCCGGCGACTCCTGGATGATCGGCGGCGTTGGGGTGTGGAATGCGGGCGCCTACGATCCCGAAACGAACCTGGCCTTCTGGGGCACGGGCAACCCGTCGCCCGGCATGGACGGACGGACGCGTCGCGGCGACAACTTGTACAGCGACAGCGTCGTCGCACTCGACGTCGATACCGGAAAGCTGAAGTGGCACTACCAGTTCACGCCGCACGACGAGATGGACTACGACTCCACGCAGGTGCCGCTGCTGGCCGACATCACCTTCCGCGGCAAGCCGCGCAAGGTCATGCTGTGGGCCAATCGCAACGGACTGATGTACGTGCTGGATCGCGTCACCGGCGAGTTCCTGTTCGGCAAGCCGTACGTGAAGGTCAACTGGATGGACGGCTTCGACGAGAAGGGACGGCCGAAGCGTGTGCCCGGCATGGTGCCGGGCCCCGAGCCCAAGCTCATACAGCCTCACATCCACGGCGCGTCCAACTGGGCGCCGCCTGCCTTCAGTCCGAGGACCGGCCTGTTCTACGTCTCGCACTGGGAGAACTCCGGTTCCTATGTCGGGCAAGGCCGTTTTGCGAGGCCGGCGGGCGTGAACACGCGCCAGACCGGGATGGGTCAGGTCAACCTGCTTCCCTTCTTCAACAACGAGAACGAGACGTTCGGCGTCGTGCGCGCCTACGATCCCAACACGCTCGAGCCGACGTGGGAGTACCGCATGACGGACATCACGTGGGGCGGCGTGCTGGCTACGGCCGGCGACCTGGTGTTCAGCGGCGGGAGGGAAGGGTACTTCTTTGCGCTCGACGCCCGGACGGGGGCGCTGCTGTGGAAGGCGTCGGTTGGTGGCCAGGTCAACGCCGGTCCGATGAGCTATGCAGTCGGCGGTCGCCAGTTCGTCTCGATCGCGGCGGGTAGCGCTCTGTTCACCTATGCGCTTCCCTAGGCAGTATGCGTACGTAGTGTCCGGCTTCAGCCGGACCAGCAGGCAGTGGGCGCGACGATGAGACTTCTCGGTGCGGTGGCATTTGTGACGGCGGCGTCCGTGGCTGCGGCTGCGCAGTCGCCATCGTATCGCGCGCCGCGGACGCCTGACGGCCAGCCGGATCTTCAGGGGTTCTGGTCGAACGCCACCTACACGCCGCTCGAGAGACCCGACAACGTGACCAAGGCGTTCTACACGCCGGAGGAAGCGCAGGCCGCCGAGAAGCGAGCGGCCGCGGCCGAAAACGCACAGACGGAGCCGGGCACGGTGGCAGACGTGCACTACGACTTCACGCAGTTCGGGCTCGACCGAAGCCAGGCCGCGCGCGCCAGGAACCTGCGCACCTCGCTCATCGTGGATCCGCCGAACGGAAAGCTTCCGCCGGTGACTGCTGAAGGAAAGCGGATCCTTGCGGCGCGCGCCCAGGCCGCGAAACTGCTGGGCGGCCGCTGGGACTCCGCGCAGAGCAATCAGCTCGACGACCGCTGCCTCATCATGGCGGGCGCGGGGCCGCCGATGATGGATGCCGCCTACAACAGCAACTATCACATCGTGCAGGCGCCGGGGTACGTGATGATACTCACCGAGATGATTCACGACGCCCGCATCATCCCTCTGGATGGTCGACCGCAGCCCTCCGAGAACGTCCGGCAGTGGATGGGGGTCTCCCGCGGACGCTGGGATGCCGACACGCTCGTCATCGAGACCACCAACTTCAACGGCAAGAATCCCCTGAGAGGCTCGACCGAGCACATGAAGGTCACCGAGCGGCTCAGGCGTGTGGCCGACGACGTGATCGAGTACAAGTTCACGGTTGACGATCCCCGGATGTGGGCGAGCGCGTGGTCGGCGGAGGCCGTGATGAAGAAGACCATCGGCCCGATCTTCGAGCACGCCTGCCACGAAGGAAACTACGGGCTCTACAACACGCTCGTCGGCGCGAGACTCGAAGAGAAGAAGAAGTAGTGTCCGGCTTTATCCGGACCGTGGAGAAGAAGGGCTCTCGAAATAAATGCGGAACCTCAACGCGACTCGATTCACGGCGATGGCGGCCCTGTGCACCGGCGTGGTGCTGGCCGCAACACTTGTTCTCGCGCAGCAGCCGGCTGGTTATCGCGCCCCGCGCACGCCGGACGGCAGGCCGAACCTCAATGGCATCTGGCAGGCGATCAACACCGCCCACTGGGATCTCGAGCCGCATTCGCCTTCGCCGAGCCCGGTACTGGAGCTCGGCGCGGCCGGGGCAGTGCCAGGCGGCCTGGGCGTGGTCGAAGGGGGCGTCATCCCGTACCGGCCTGAGGCGCTGGCCAAGCGGAACGAGAATCGGGCGGGCCGGTTGAAGCTCGACCCCGAGGTGAAGTGCTACCTCCCGGGAGTGCCACGGGCGACCTACATGCCGTTCCCGTTCCAGATCATCCAGAGCCAGAAGCACATCATGCTCATTCACGAGTTCGCGGGCGCGGTTCGCACGATCTACATGACGGATCAGGTCGAGGCCCCTGCGGACAGCTGGATGGGATGGTCCAATGGACGTTGGGACGGGGAATCACTCGTCGTCGATACGAAGGGATTCAACGACTTGAGCTGGTTCGACCGGGCGGGCAATTTCCACAGCGATGCTCTCCACGTGGTCGAGCGTTTTACGGCCCGGAGCGCCGATACGCTCAATTACGAGGCGACGATCGAGGACCCGAAGACCTTTACGAAGCCCTGGAAGATCAGCATGCCCCTCTATCGACGCGTCGAGCCAAACGCGCAGATAATGGAGTTCCGGTGCGTGGAGTTTGCGGAGGAGTTGCTGTACGGGCATTTGAAGAAGCAGCCCAAGTAGCCGGTGGCAGGCAGTAGGCCGTAGGCAGTCGTAGAGCGGAGGCTTCAGCCTCCGCGGTGAAATGGAGAGGCAGATGAATCGTCGAACTCTCGTTTCGATTGGATTGTTGACTCTGGCGGTTGCGGTGATCCTGTCGGCCACGCCCGCCGCACAGGCGCCAGCCGCATCACCGAAGGCCGGCGCCGCGGCCAAGGCGTACACGCCGCCGAAGACGCCTGACGGTCAGCCGGATCTGCAGGGCTTCTGGACCAATTCCACCTACGTGCCGCTCGAGCGGCCCAACAACGTGACCAAGGAGTTCTACACGCCCGAGGAAGCGCTCGCGGCTGAAAAGCGAGCCGCCGAACGTGAAGCCACTCAGACTGAACCCGGGACGACTGCCGACGTGCACTACGACTTCACGCAGTTCGGCCTGGACCGCAGCCAGGCGACCATCTCGCGGAACCTGCGCACGTCGCTCGTGATCGATCCGCCGGATGGCAGGATTCCCCCGGTCAACGCCACGGGGCAGAAGCGTGCCGCCGAGGTGGCTGCCGCGAGGAAGACCCGGGGAGGCCAGTACGACTCGGTCCACAACATGCCGATCGGATCGCGCTGCATCATCATGGGCGGGGCCGGACCTCCGATGATGAACGCGGGCTACAACGCGAACTACCAGATCGTCCAGGGGCCGGGCTACGTGATGATTCTGACCGAGATGATTCACGACGCCCGCATCATCCCGCTCGACGGTCGGCCGGCTCCGCCCGCGGGCGCGCGACAGTGGACCGGAATCTCGCGCGGCCGCTGGGAGGGCAACACGCTGGTCGTCGAGACGACGAACTTCAACGGAAAGAACCCGTTCAGGGGCGCCAGCGAGAACATGAAGGTCACCGAGCGCTTCACGCGCGTATCCGACGACGTGCTCGACTACAAGTTCACGGTCGAGGATCCGGCGACGTGGGATCGCAGCTGGACGGCCGAAGCGCCGCTGGCGAAGACGCAGGGCCCGATCTTCGAGTTCGCATGCCACGAGACCAACTACGGCGTCGCGAACATCCTGGCGGGTGCGCGGGAGGACGAGCGACGGGCCGCCGAGGCCGCCGTCAAGAAGGGTTCGAATTGAGTAGAGCGGGGGCTTCAGCCCCCGCGGAGGTCAATCCAATGCGCGCAAAGCTTGCCGTCGCGATTGCCTGCGCCGGCCTCTTCCTGACTGCGGGGCACGTGCGGGCGCATCACGCGTTCGCGGCCGAGTTCGACGTGAACAAGCCGCTCACGCTCAAGGGATCGCTCCTCAAGTGGGAGATGGTCAACCCGCACTCGTGGTTCCACCTCACCGTCAAGGAGCCGGACGGGAAGGTCAGCACGTGGCTCGTCGAAGGCGGCAGCCCGAATCAGCTGATTCGAATGGGCGTCACGAAGAACACGGTGCCGATCGGCACCGAGTTGACCGTCGAAGGCTACCGCGCCAAGGACGGGACCTTGAAGGCGGTCGGCAGGAACTTCGTCCTCGCCGACGGGTCGCGCCTGTTTCTCGGCGGCTCGGCCCCCGGAGGCGGCGGAGATAAGAAGTAAGGGACGGCGGGTCTCAAGACCCGCCGCTACCTCCCGTGTAGGGGCGGGTCTTCAGACCCGCCCTGAACCGTCCGCTCCCGCATCACGGACAGCGCGACCCCTGCGAGAATGAGCGCCGCCCCGAGCCCGGTCCAGAGCGTGAGCCGCTCGTCGAGAAACACGAATCCGAGCGCGAGCGCGATCGCGGGCGTGAACACGCTGATGAAACTCAGGCTGGTCACGCTCCACGTCTTCAGCAGCGAGAAATAGATCAGAAACGTCACCACTGTCCCGGCGATCGCCAGGTACAGAATGGCTCCCCACGCTCCCGGATCGCGCGGAAGGCGCAGGCCGTCGCCCGAGGCCAGCGACGCCGCGGCCAGCACGAGCGCGCCGATGAACATGGCCGGCGCGTTGAGCGCTGCCGGATGGAGCGCCGAGCCGTGCCGCTTCGTCGCGACGCCCGCGGCCGCCGCGAAGACGGTGCTCGCCACGATGCCGAGCATCGGCCCGGTGTTGGCCGAATCGACGCGGACGCGATCGCCGAAGAGCGCGGCCGTGCCGGCGAAAGCGAGCGCGCCGCCGGCGAGCTTGCGCGTGGTGATGCCCTCGCCCGGGACGTAGAGGTGGGCGAAGCCGATGGTGACGAGCGGCAGCGTGGCGAACAGGATCGACGTGAGGCCGCTGTCGAGGAACTGCTCGCCCCAGTAGATCAGCCCGTAGTCAGCCCCGAACAGAATCACGCCCACCCACCAGACGAGCGCCCATTCGGTCCGGCCCCTCGGCCAGCGCGCGCCAAGCAGCGGCACCAGCGGGGTCAGCATGATGCCAGCGAGCAGGAATCGCACGGAGGCGACGTTGAAGGGCCCGAGGCCTCCGTAGCCGACCTTGATGACCAGCCACGTCGAGCCCCAGATCAGACAGAGGAGCGCGTACAGCGTCAGGCCGACGGCCCTGCCTCGCGCGGGCCCGACCGGGCGGGTCATCGATCATTCATCGACGTTGTGAAGATCGATCGGTGCGGCCGCCTGTTCGCGCGGGCTCGACGGCGACCACTCCTCCGAGCCGGGCTCATGTGATCCCTGGACATCCCACGTGCGACCGAGCTCGTCGTGCTGCGCGCGGTCCGAGTGCAGCAGCGCGTCGAGGATTTCCTCGCGAGTCGCGTCGGTCAGGTCTGTGTGACTGGTGAGTCTCGCCACGCGGTACCCCTTTTCGTTGAGAGGGGTGGAGCCCTGGGCCAAGTCGAGCGCGAGTGTGCTACGGACCGGTTGTTCAGTCAATAGGGCGGGGAAATGCCCCGGAGTGGCGGAAAGGTCGCCTGGAGGAAGACTTTTGATGAGGTACGCCTTGTTAAATTATTGCGATTTCGACGTTGATCCCTTGTAGATGAGGTTCTTGCACAGTAAATTCGTTACCTCAGTCTGGCCCCGCTCAATGGCCACTGACAAGGGAGCCGTTGTCATGTCTTCCCCCCGATCAAGAAACCAGCTCTCACGCTCGAGAACGCTGTTGTCGTCATCGACACGTGTGGCGCTGTGCGCGCTCACACTGGCTATCGCCTTTCAGAACTCGGGCCAGGCGGCTGACGATCTTCTCCCAGCTGACGCGCTCCCCTTCTCACTCAGCTACACGGTGACGGGCGACTACGCCGTCGCCACGGTCGATCTGCTGCCGGAACCGGACAATCAGGACGGCGATCCCGGTTATCAGACGGGCACGATCAACGTCGGTACCTCCAGCACGAGGCTCGTGCCCCAGAACGCGGAGATCCTCGCCGCGTTTCTGTATTGGGAGACACTCGCGCACGATGCAGAGTCGCTCGACGCGCAGTTCCGAGGACTGCCGATCTCGCTGGTCCGAGTCAATCAGCAGCAGCTGACGGGGACCTTCGCACCGTGCTGGAGCGAGAGCGGCAACACGCTGTTCATGATGCGCGCCGACGTCCTGATGCTGCTCCCGCTGCAACTGGACGAGAACGGCTTCCCGACAGGACGGCGTCTGGTCAACAACATGGACCTGACTGCCGCCGGTTTGCCCCTGAACACGGTCAGACTACCTGAGAGAGGCACTGGCAATCAGACGCCGCAGACCGCGGGCGCGAGCCTGTTCCTCGTGTATCGGGATCCATCGGCGCCGTTGAAGCGGATTGTCGTGTACGACGGTCTGCACGTCATGCAGCAGGGCGAGACCGGGGTGCAGAGGATTCGAGGGTTCCTGCAATCGTCCGGAGCGCCGGCCAGGCTGACGCAGATCGTCGCCAGGGGCCAGGTGGACGACAGCGATCAGCTGACGGTTTCAGGCAGCGGCACGACGAGCGCCGGCAACCTGTTCTTCGGGAACCTGAGCCCCGGCTCGGACCGCGCCTGGGCGAGCCCCACCACGACCATCACCGGGTCGCTGCCGGGCGCGCAGGTGGACTACTCAAACACGGTTGCCGATGAGCGTGAGTTCGGCGAACAGCTCACGATGACGTACGCGTACGGCAACACCACGTACAACGGGTGCCACACGTTCGCGGCCATTGCCGCAAGTATCCCCGTGCAGGATGCCGACGCCGACGGGTTGATCGACCGGTTGGAGCAGGGGCCGCCGCCGGGCGTCAGCGTGCTCAGGGATCCGAACGGCGCCGAGTACCCGAAGCTGTGGACGATGGGAGCGGGTGACGATCAGAAGGATCTGTTCGTCGAGATCAACAGCATGGTCGCCGCCGGCCCCACGTCCTACGGATCCGCGTTGCACCGGTTCCCGCTCACGAGCCAGGACCCCGATGCCGACGGCGTCGTAACCGACCCGCTTGGCCACGATCACAAGCCGACGCCCGCCACGCTGACGAGAGTCGGCGATGCGCTGTATCGGGCCGGAGTGCGCGCGCACTTCGACCTCGGGCCGCTCGAGTCGGGAGGCACGGGCTACAGCGTGAATGGGACGTTCTATCCGTTTCCCGCCGCGACGCCCGGGCACCCGAACCCCGCCACGTACTTCATCGACACGGACGCATCAGGTGGGGAGTCGATCCTCGAAACCGCCTGCCTCGCGACGGATCCACTCTGCCAGTTCCCGGCGTTCCCGGGGACGGTGAGCTGGAAGTACCACTATCAGCTCATTCGCGATGAGTTACTCGATTCAGGCACCGGGCTGCGCCGCTTCGACCCGATCCGGAACCACATCTTCCACCACCTCCTCTTCGCGCACTCGCGCGGAATTGCCAAGTCGGTCTGGCCGTGCCTGAATGGGACGACCGAGGCGGCGTTCCCCGTCAACGATCCCTCGAATCCGACCGCGATCCTGACGTGCGCCGCAGGCGGCTTGGTCGACAACCCCCTCTTCCACGTACCCATGGGTGTGTCCGGCGTCTCGGATCTGCCCGGCTTCAGCTCGATGGTCACGCTGGGCATGTCGAGCAACTTTCTCGGGACGGAGTTCTTCCAGGCGTCGACCATCCTCCACGAGCTCGGGCACAGCGTCGAGCTCTGGCACGGCGGAGCGCCTCCGGTGTTCAGCGCGTCAGCCATGCCAAGCGCCCCGCCGGGAAGTGTGCACGTCGAGATCCAGGCGAACTGCAAGCCCGGCTACCAGAGCAGCATGAGCTACCTGCATCAGCTGTACGGTTTGATCGACGCGTCTGGTGTGCCCAACATCGACTACTCCAACACGACGCTCGGGGTCTCTGGTGGGGTCCTCGATGAAACGACGCAGTTGGGCAACGACAATCTCGTTGCAAGCGGCCTCACCCCGCGGCGCTATCGCATCGCCTGGTATTCGCCGATCGTCCCGCCGACGGCCGGTGAGCCGGGCAATCTCGCGTACCTCCTCGGTGTACCAGCAGCGACGAGGCACTGCGACGGCACGCCGAAAGAGTTGACGGAGCCGTCGGTCGGCCGTCTGCAGACCGACTCGATCGCGCCAGCGGCGATCGACTGGGCGGGCGACGCTGCTTTCTCCAGTCCGCTGCCAAGCGATCTGGACGTCAACTTCGACGGCGCGAAGAACGCGCTGCAGGGCATCAACGACCTGGATCACCTTCGTGTGAATCAGCTTGGCGGCGGCCAGAACGCCGGCGGATTCTCGACGGGCATCGCCTACCTCGGTCAGAGTCTGACGGTTGACGGCATTCCGTACCTCGGCGGGCCGCAGTACATCGGCGGTGTCCCGTTCCCGGGCGGCGGCGTTGCATTCCCGGGCGGCGGTGTCGCATACCCAGGCGGCGGCTCGTACATCGGCGGCGTCGCGTACCCGGGCGGTGGAGTGCCGTTCGGCGGCGGTGGTGTCGCGTTCGGGGGAGCTGGCGTCGCGTACGGCGGCGGCGGCATCCCGTTCGGGGGCGCCGGTTTCCCGATCATCGATGGCTTCGTCGTCGTGAACTATCAACGCATGATTGGTGGTGTCCCGTTTGGGGGCGGCGGCGTCGCGTTCGGAGGTGCTGGCATCCCGTTCGGGGGCGGCGGCGTGCCCTTCCCAGGAGGTGGCGTCGCGTTCCCCGGCGGCGGCGTCGCGTTCCCGGGCGGCGGTATCGCGTTCCCAGGTGCCGGTGTGCCTTACCCTGGTGGCGGTGTCGCCTTCCCAGGCGGCGGGGAAATCGGGCACGACGACATCATCGCGCTCGGACATGCGCCGCTGAACCAGGTGACGGCGTGCGTCATCGGCGTCAGTGGCTGCGGGACCGGCATCCCGCTTCACAGACACCTGGTGCAGTGGGTGGACAACAACCTCGACGGCTTGCTCGCAATCCGGACCTTCAAGGTCATCGGCGCGACTGTCACGTCCACGGGCGTGGCGCTGCCCGACGTGCCAGCTAGCGCATCCTCGTCGACGGACTCCGAGGAGTACCCGCACGGGCTGGCCGTTACCTACTGGACCAAGGGCG
>DASTDQ010000836.1:0-2906 GCA_035710305.1 Vicinamibacterales bacterium
TGTTCACCGCCGATGCCGATGCCGACGAGCACGCGCAGGACGGCAAGCTGCCAGATGTTGTTGACGAGCCCGCACATGAACGTGAACAGCGAATAGCAGAGGATCGTCAGCATCAGCGCGCGCACGCGCCCGACACGATCGCTGATCGGCCCCCACACCATCGACAGGCCCCAGCCGAGCAGAAACATCGCCTGCAGGATGCTGCCGTAGTAGCCGATGTTGCCCTGGGAGGTTTCGACACCCGAGCGCGGCAGCAGGTCCATCAGCGCCGGCACGAGGACGAGCGCGTAGATAGACGCGTCCATCCCGTCGAGCGCCCAGCCGCCCCACGCGGCCAGGAACCCGCGCTTCTGATTCCGAGTGAGCGCCATCCGCTATTTCCAGCCCGGATTGACTTGCCTGCCGAGCAGGAATGCGGGGTTGGCACCCTTCCGCGGCGTGAACTTCTGAGCGCCTCCGCTGTCCACCGCCGCGGTGTAGACGTTGCCGTCCTGGTCCACGCTCATGCCGTGTACGCCCCAGAAGCCGCCCTGGAAATCGCCCCACACGCCCCAGGAGTACAGGAACTTTCCATCGAGGCTGTACTTCAGGAGCTTCGAGGTGCCCCGATCGGCGGCCCACAGGAACCGGTCGCTCGTGATGATGAACATGTGAACGTCGGAGACCGGCCGCGGGCCGAAGCTCCATTCGTCGAGGTACTTCCCGTTGTCGTCGAACACCTGCACGCGGCCGTTGTTGCGGTCGTTCACGAAGACGCGCCGCGTTTGCGGATCCACGGCGATGCCGTGCACGTTGTTGAAGTAGCCCGGGCGCTTCTCCGGTCCGCTGGCCCCTCTGCCGGCTTCACCGCGCTGGCCCCAGGTCATCAGATACTTGCCGTCCTTGTCGAACTTCACCACGCGCGTGTTCGTGTAGCCATCGGCCACGAAGAAGGTGCCGTCGGGCAGGAACGCCATGAACGTCGGCCGATTGAAATGCTTGTCGTCGTTGCCCGGAACGTTCGGCTCGCCGATCGTCTGAAGGAGCTTCTTCCCGTCGTTCGAGAACCTGAAGATCGCGTGGCGATAGTCGTCCACGATCCAGACGTTCTTCTGCGGGTCGTAGGGGCTGATGTAGATGGCGTGCGGACGCCGGAACATCTTGTCCCACTGGGTCCAGTCCTCGATCAGGTTGCCCTGCGCGTCGAAGACGGTGACGATGTGCTCCCAGCGCCAGTCGAGGCCGGGCTTGCCGACGTCCGTGTCGTCGCCGGGCGTCTTGCCATCGGGACCGAACATCGCTCCGGGCGGGCTTGCCGACGTGGCGTCGCGGATCGGCAGCCGGAACATCGGGAACTCGATGCTCGGTCCGAGCTGCGGAAGGCGGATCGTCTGCGGCCGCTTCGGGAACGCGGGAAGCTCGCCTCGCTGGAGGACGAACACGCGGTTCGCGCTCTCTGCGAAGACGTACTGACCCGCTCCCCACGTCCACCCTTCGTGACCTTTGATTGAGGTCAGCGGCTTGGGCCACGCCGCGGCGTCATAGCCGCCGAAGACGTCCTGGCCGCCCTTTTCCGACGGGATGGCGGCAATGCTCGTGGTCTGGGCCTGACCTTCCACCCTCGCGTGCCACGACACGATCATCGCGGCGGCCGCGACGACAAACACGCCAAAGATGGCGGCAGCTTGATTCTTGCGCATGGGCTCCCCTCTCCGCTCAGAGTTGAGCCCCGTTTCTAGAGCCCCTGACCCCGAATGTCAAGAACGATCGCCGCACCCCTTGACGTCATCGCGACTGCCGGGGAAGATGCGCCTCACCATGAGGCGTTCCGCCACGCTCCTGGCCGTCGTCGCCGCGGCAGGCTTTCTGACGTCCCCAGTCGAGACGCAATCCGCCGGAGACGGGGGTGAGTGGGCGGAAAAGGCGCGGCTCGGGTTCGAGCGCACGGAAGCCGCCGTCGCCGTCGTCGCGGGCCGGGTGTATGTCGTCGGCGGCATGTCCCGCGGGCAGGACTCGGACACGCTGACGCAGGAGTACGACCCGAAGACCGACCGCTGGCGCGAGCGGGCGCCGATGCCTCGGCCGCTCAGCCATCCGGGCGCCGCCGTGCTGAACGGCAAGATCTACGTCGTCGGCGGCTTCCTCCGGAACGTTCACCTGGACGCGCAAAGCGACGCGTTCGCATACGACCCGGCGACAGATCGATGGGAGATGCTGACGCCGCTGTCGAGTCCGCGCGGCTCAGTCGGCGTCGCGGCGCTCAACGGACGGATTCACGCAATCGCCGGGCGTGACGTCAACCGCGACACGGTGGACACGCACGAGGCGTTCGATCCCAAAACCGGCAAGTGGACCCCGTTGGCTCCCCTGCCGCAGCGGCGTGATCACATCGCAGTCGTTGCCGCCGAAGGCCGCATTCACGTCATCGGGGGGCGCTACTACACACCCGTCGAGAACACGAACACGCACGACGTCTACGATCCGGCGAAGAACAGCTGGACGGCTGCGGCGCCGCTGCCCACGCCGCGCAGCGGCGGCGCGGGTGTGCTGTATCGAGGGCGCATCCTCGTCTTCGGGGGCGAGTGCGACAACCGGGTCCCCTTCGTGCACAACGAAGCGTACGACCTCGCGTCCGGGCGCTGGTCGAGACTCGCGCCGATGCCATCGGGCCGCCACGGAATCACGGCGGCGGCCGACGGCGATCGGGTCTACGTCCCCGGCGGCGCGCCAGCGTGCGCGACTGCCGCATCGGAGACACTGCTGACATTCAGCATGCGGTGAGGAAACACCATGACGAATCGACGGCATTTCGTCCGGACGATCGCTGGAGCGGGCGGAGCGCTGGCCCTCGGTGACGTCTTCGGTGGAGTCCGCGCTCAGGGAAGGCGGCGCGAGGTCACGATCGGCGGCCGCCGCGTCAAGGTCAT
>DASTDQ010000837.1:0-2790 GCA_035710305.1 Vicinamibacterales bacterium
CCCGTGCTCACGGCACCGAATCAGATCACGCCGGCGGACTTCGACGGCTGGGTGCAGGAGCGTGGTCTCTACTTCCCGGACCGCTGGGACCAGCGCTTCACCCCGATCCTCGCGTGCAGCGACCCGGGCGAAGCGCCTCTGAACGGAGGGGTGCTCGTCGCGCGGCACGGAAACGGCTACTTCGTCTACACGAGCCTCGCGTGGTTCCGGCAGCTCCCCGAAGGCGTTTCCGGCGCCTACCGGCTGTTCGCGAATCTCGTCTCGCTCGGCAAGTGACGTCCCCCCCGCGACCTGACCGGCACCCCGAGACGGAGTCGCCGGACGTTCCGGGCTTCGGCACTTGGCGCGCCGTCTACCTCGTCGTCTTCGGCTGGTTCGTTCTCGTCGTTGCCCTGCTGACCGTGTTCACGGCGATGTTCGCGTGAACGTCGCCGACTGGGTCGTGCTCCTCGCCACGATCGTGGGCATCGCCGCGTATGGCGCCTGGCGCACGCGCCAGGTGCGCAACCTCAACACCTACCTGCGCGGCAAGCCGTCCACGGGCTGGGGCACCATCGGCCTCAGCGTGATGGCCACGCAGGCGAGCGCGATCACGTACCTGTCGATTCCGGGCCAGGGCTTCGAAAGCGGCATCGGCTTCGTGCAGAACTATTTCGGGCTGCCGCTGGCGCTCATCATCGTGTGCGCGGTGTTCCTGCCCATGTACCGGCGGCTCAACGTCTACACGGCCTACCAGTTCCTCGCTGAGCGCTTCGACGAGAAGACGCGCCTGCTCGGTGCCGGTCTCTTCCTCCTGCAGCGCGGTCTCGCGGCGGGGGTAACCATCTACGCGCCGGCGATCATCGTCTCCACGGTGCTGGGCTGGCCGCTCGATCCGGTCATCGTCGCCACGGGGCTGCTCGTGATCGCCTACACGGTCACCGGTGGCAGCGAGGCCGTCGCGCTCACGCACCGGTGGCAGATGGCGGTGATCGCCGCCGGCATGGTGACGGCGCTGATCCTGTTGATCCTGCGCCTGCCCGACGGGCTCCACTTCACCGGCAGCGTCGCGGCGGCCGGTGCGCTCGGCAAGCTGCACGCGGTGGACTTTTCACTGGATCCGAGCCGCCGCTACACGGTGTGGACCGGCCTGTTCGGCGGCCTCTTCCTCTCGCTCTCGTACTTCGGGACGGATCAGTCGCAGGTGCAGCGTTACATCGGCGGCCCCTCGCTGCGCGAGGGCCGCCTGGGTCTCCTGTTCAACGCGGTGCTGAAGATCCCGATGCAGTTCGTCATCCTGATGGTGGGCGCGCTGCTGTTCGTCTTCTACCAGTTCGCGCCCCACCCGGTCTTCTTCAATCAGGCGGAGTGGCGCCGCCACGCGCAGGACGGTCGCTTTCGCGCCATCGAAGCCGAGCACGCGCAGGCACTCGCACAGAGCCAGTCGGCCATTCGCGCCTGGGTGCAGGCGCGCGCTTCGGACGACGCCGCACGGGAAGCGACCGCCCGGGCGGCCATGGTCGCGGCCAGCGATCGTGCCCAGGCCATCCGCGCCGAGGCCAGGGCCGCCCTGCTCGCGGCAGATCCGCGCGCCAAGATCAAGGACTCCGATTACGTCTTCATCACATTCATCGTGACGCAGCTGCCGCACGGGGCGGTCGGTCTGCTGCTCGCCGTGATGTTCGCGGCCGCGTTATCGTCGAAGGCCTCGGAGCTGTCCGCGCTGGGAACCACGACCACGATCGACTTCTGGCGCCATTTCCGCCCGCTCGCCGCAGCCGACGAGGCGCGCAACATGCGCGTGGCGCGACGCTTCACCGCGCTGTGGGGGATCTTCGCGGTGGCCTTCGCACTCTTCGCCGGGTTTGCAGAGAACCTCATCGAGGCCATCAACATCCTCGGATCGATCTTCTACGGCGTGCTGCTGGGCCTGTTCCTCGTGGCGTTCTTCCTGCGCCATGTCGGCGGCAGCGCCGTGTTCTTCGCGGCGATCGCCGCGCAGACGCTCGTGATCGTGATGTACTTCTCGCTCAACATCGGCTACCTCTGGTACAACCTCATCGGCTGCGCCGCGTGCATCGCCCTGAGCCTCGTGCTGCAGGCCATCCTGTCCCGACGCGCCGGCGTCGGCGGCCGCGCCCCATGACCGCGGGGCCGGTGATCGCCTTCGGCCAGCAGCCCTGTGGGTTCCTTCCGCGCCGATTTCTCGTGGCGAAGATCCGCGCCGCGCGGCGCCTGCAGTCGCAGATCGGCGGTCGTATCGTATATTTCTGCCACGACAGTGACCACGACCCGCGTGAGACACGTACGATCTTGCGTCATCGCACGACCGGGGAACCCGCGTCCCTCAACTTCGCCGTCGCCAGCAAGCTTCAGCGCAAGTTCTCCCCACTTGCTGCCAAGCGCATCGCCGCCGACTGGCACGCCAGGACCCTGGCGCAGCTACCCAACTACGTCGACCATCCCATCATCGAGCTGTTTCGCCGGACATCGGCGCAGACAGTGGCCGAGTTCTGCCTCGCGATGTACCGCGGGATGGGCCTGCTCGACGGCATCGACGTCGTGTTCTCGAGTGACCCGGCTGTGCGCCGCCGCGCATGCGCCGTGGAAGACTTCTTCGTGGATGTCCCCTACCAGGGCGAGATTGTCCGGGCACGGGTGCGCGACGGGACGCTGTCCCTACACGAAGGGGGCGGTTCGTACATCACCCTGCCCGGGCCGGCGTCCGAATTCGGCAAGGAGCAGATCAGCCCCACGCGCGACACGCGGCTGCGCTGGATGCAGTCGGTGATCCAGTGGACCCACTACGTG
>DASTDQ010000838.1:0-3757 GCA_035710305.1 Vicinamibacterales bacterium
CGACCGGACACAGAAGACCGTCCGCATCGACGTCCACGACAATGGCCCCGGCGTGTCGGGCGACGCGCGCGAGCGCGTCTTCCGTCCCTTCTTCACGACCAAGAAAGACGGGACGGGCCTCGGCCTCGCGCTGGTCCAGAAAATCGTGGTCACTCACAACGGCCGCATCAGCGTCACCGGTTCGCCAGACGGCGGCGCGTGCTTTCAGGTGACGTTGCCAAGCGTCTGATCGGTCGACTCACTCGAGACCGTAAACCCTCGTTCACACTTCTCGCTTCTCCCTTCTCGGTTCGCGTTCAGTTTCGGGGCTTGCCGTGTGGCAGAGGCTTTGCGAGGCGTGCCCGCCGTGTGCGCTCGTCGAGTCAGTGAAGCGGGAACGACGCTGGTGGAAGTCATGGTGGCCGCCCTGATCGTGCTGACCGGCGTCCTGGCCACGGCGGAGCTGATCTCCCTCTCGACGGCACACAACCTCCTCGCACGGAATGCGACGGTCGCCACGATCCTGGCTGAACAGAAACTCGAACAGCTTCGGGCGCTCGCCTGGGGCTTCGACGCGTCCGGCCTGCCCGTGAGCGATCTCGCTACTGATACGACGACTGATCCGGAGTCACCCAGCGGCGGCACGGGCCTTCGGCCGTCGCCGGCCACCGCTCTTCAGACGAACACGCCAGGTTACGTCGACCACGTGAGTGCCGGCGGCCGGATCGTCGGTCGCGGCGCGCAGCCGCCTGCAACCGCGGTTTACACGAGACGATGGTCGATCGAGCCGGTCGTGACGAGCCCTGAAGGCGCGGTCGTGATCCAGGTGCTGGTGAGCCCGATCCGGGACAGGGGGGGAGCCGACCAGGGCAACGTGGGCCGGCTGCCGGGGGAGGCACGCGTGGCCACCGTGAAGGTGAGGAAGCCGCGATGACGCTTGCGGAGCTCCTGATTTCCTCGCTCATCACCATCGCGATCACGGCCGCGGTGCTCGGCCTTGCCGATCCGGCTCAGCATGTCTTCCAGGCACAGCAGGAGGCATCCGATGTCCAGCAGCGGCTGCGGGTCAGTGTCGACAGCATTCAGAAGGATCTGGTCATGGCCGGGGCCGGAACTTATGCGGGACCCGCCGCGGGCCCGCTGAACGACTTCATCGCCCCGGTCTTCCCGTATCAGGCATTCGGCGACAACCCCGACCCGTCCGGCGGCACCTTCTTTCGGAACGATACGATCAGTTTCCTCTACGTCCCTTCTACCGCATCGCAGTCCACGCTCGCTTCGCCGCTGCCTCCGGGGGCGCTCGACCTGCAGCTCGACGCGCCGCCGAACTGCGCGACTCCAACGATCAACCAGTTGTGCGGGCTGGGCGCCGGTGACCGGCTCTTGATCTTCGACCAGCGCAGTCAATGGGACGTCTTCAGCGTCGACCAGGTTGGACTAGGCGGCGCCGTGCTTCAGCACCGCGGCGCTCCCTCGGCCGCGGATTTCCGCGCCGGTGCAATTGCCGCGCACGTCCGGTTGGGGACGTACCACCTCAAGTCGGACGACGCGGCAATGGTGTACCAATTGATGCGGCACGACGGGTGGACCACTGATCTGCCCGTGGTGGACGACGTCGTTGCACTGCGGTTCCAGTACTTCGGGGACCCCGAGCCTCCTCGCCGTACGGTCACGGCCCTCGACGATCCAGCGGGTCCATGGACGACCTATGGACCGCCTCCGCCTCCTATCGACGACATTCGCGGCAACTGGCCGGCGGGCGAGAACTGCGCGTTTCTCGTCGTCGATCGTGATCATGTGCCACGCCTCGGGACCCTCGTCGGCGGTGGCCTGGCTTCCGTTGAATTGACACCGGCCATGCTGACAGACGGTCCCTGGTGTCCGGACGGGCTCGCGCCGAACAGATTCGACGCCGATCTGTTCCGCGTCCGCAAGATCCGCGTGACGCTGCGCGTGCAGTCGGCCCTCGCGTCACTGCGCGGCCCGGCCGGAGTGCTGTTTCTCAAAGGGGGCACCGCACGAACTGGATACCGCTACGTGCCGGACCTGGAAGTGCAGTTCGATGTGACGCCGCGGAACATGAACCTCGATCGATGAGCCCCAAGAGACGTGAGCCGTCAATCCTTCGTGGCTCTTCATGGCTGCGCGACGAGCGCGGCGTCGCCCTGATCATCACCCTGTTGACGATGATGCTCCTATCGGCGCTGGGCCTGGCACTGACGCTGACGACGTCGACCGAAATGCGAGTCTCGAGCGCGTATGCCGGCAGCGCCGAAGTGTTCTATGCCGCCGACGCCGCCTTCGAACGCTCGACCCAGGATCTGTTGCTGATTCCCGATTGGAATCTGGTGCTCGGCGGAGTCGTGCGCTCGTCTCTTGTCGACGGTGTCCCGGGGCCGCGCCAGCGGCCCGACGGTTCCGTCCTCGACCTGCAGCGCGAGACCGATCGGTTGAACTGCGGTGGCGCGACGTGCGGGCCGTGGGGCGCGAACAACCCGCGCTGGCAGCTGTTCGCTCACGCGCCGCTGGCCGACGTGAGTCCGGCCCAGGCGATCAACTCACGAATCTACGTGGTCGTGTGGGTTGGGGACGACGCAACCGAGAACGATGGCCAGCCGCTGGTCGATGGCGACACGACGGCTGGCCCAAACCCTGGTGAAGGCCTCATCCAGCTTCTCGTGCACGCCTACGGCCCTGGCCCCACCCGCCGGGAGGTAGAAGGCACTCTGAAACGCCAGGACGCGCGCATGCGCGTGCTGTCATGGCGAGAGGTTCGTCAGTAGTCCACGTCTACCCGTACCCTCGCACTCTCGCACCCTCGCACCGGCGGGGCTATCGTTCCACTCCGCTCCGACCGAGATCGTGGGAGCGACCGGACAGTCTGTGGCGGCGCGGTCAGGTCGCACTTCGCGGTTGCAAGAACGTCATCTAGTGTTCCAAACTGGCGCACAGGCCCCTCCATACCGGGCCGTGTCCGGGCCACTTTCCACCTCCAAGTGTTTATGACGAAGCACGTTACGAGCCGTCCAGGAATCTGGACGATCGAATGGCAGCGTCATTGCTGAGTCCACGGCCAGTGAGACAAAACCTTCGGTCCGACGCCGGCTTCACGCTGACCGACATCCTGATCGCGATGTCCGTGCTTGCCATCCTCTCGGCGATGGCTGTCCCGACCATCCAGGACATCAACAGTGCCATCGCTCTCGGAGAAGCCCAGCGGATGGTGCAGTCCGAGCTGCAGCAGGCGCGGCTGAAGGCGGTCTCGACCAACCGGATCATGCGCGTGCGCTTCAACTGTCCGCTGGCCGGTCAGTTCAGGATCGTCGAGTTGATTGGAACGCCTAGTGCTCCTGCAACGCAGGACACGGCAGCCAACCGTTGCAACGACGCCGTGTACCCCTTCCCGCCAGCCGATGCGAACCCGGTCACGCTGCCGAACCTGGACGGTCCCGTGCGTCGAATCCACCCGAAGGTTTCATTTGGCGCCGTGCAGACGATCGAATTCCAGCCAACCGGCATGGCGTACTCGGTGAATGCGGACGGCTCGTCCGGCCCCCCGCTCGCGGGGCAGGGCGTCTCCATCACGGTCACGAAAGGAGCCGCCGTCAAGGCGGTCACGGTGAACGCGCTTGGCAGAGTGCAGTAAGCGCCAGGGAGAGACCGGCTCGACGCTCGTCGAGGTGCTCGTCTCGACGCTCATCATGGCGGCGGGCGTGCTGACGATGTCTCAGCTGTTTCTCGCCTCGACGGTCAGCAACACGGCCGCTCGAAACGACAC
>DASTDQ010000839.1:0-6008 GCA_035710305.1 Vicinamibacterales bacterium
AGCGCGCCGGTGGCAAGGACGGACGCCCCCGTCGCCAGAACCACCAGCGCCAGCACCACGAGAAACACGCCTGAGACGGCTCGCGTTTCCCGACGCAGAAACAGCAACACGCGCCCGGCTGCCGTCGTCACCGAGCAATCGTCGGCGGCGACGACGATCTGCGTCAGGAGGTAAAACAGGTTGACGAGCGTGATCCAGGCCACGAAGGCAGCGGTGAGCAGGGCGGGAACTGCCAGTCCTCCCCCGGCCCAACGAGCGAGGAGACCCAGATACGCGCCGCCCGACACGAGATAGACGATCATGAGCGCCGCGCCGAGACGCGCGTAGCGAGGGAACAGCGCCCGGGCCGACTCGATGAATCTCTCGATCGAAAACGCCGCGGCGCGCGCGACGACTTCCGGCATGAGCGGGGGGTGCTCGATTGGGCCGGCGTCTCGCTCTCCGCGCACAAGAACGCCAACGGTCCCCCCCTTCACGAGGAATACCAAAAGCGACCCGCCAACGAGCACTACGGCCAGCGACGCGACCCACGCGGCGAGAACGGCTGGACGAACCAGCAACGACGAAGCCACCGTCGTCGCGAGCTGCCGCCGATCGAGCGACATCAGCTCCACCGGTTCGGCCCCCACCACGAGCGCGACGAGGAACACTCCCCCAATCACCGGAGCGGCCACCAGCAGCTTGAACAGCGAGTCAGCGGCTGCCTGGACGAAGGCGACCGGCCAGTTCGCGGCAGCTACAAGCGCACCGCGCTTGAGTGCGTTCTTGAGCGTGTAGGGGAGGGACACCGAGGTACGTACACAATGGTACCTCTAGTGGACCGTATCAAATGAACCCGTAGTGCGTGGGCCAGCCTTTCTACCGCGATTTCGCGGGCCAACCAACGGGCGGCCCGCTCCCGTGATCACAACGACAAACCACTAGAATGGTCAGCATGCCGTGGCGTTCGCTGCTGCGCATCGGCGTCGGGGGCGTGGGTTGCGCGTTGCTCGTCCTCATCGCAGGGTGGATCGGGCAGCGCGTCACGCTCGGAGCCGACGACGCCGCGATGGCGGCGCGCGTCGAAACCGAGGTTCGCGGCGCCTTCGACAACATGGCCAGCCGGCTGCGGCAGATGGCGATCGAGGTCGAAGACCCGGACGACATCCGAGGCGCGACTGCTGGAGAAACGTCGCCCGCCAGACGGCTGCTGACGAAGGCCTCCGATGTGGTGCAACGCGCACCAGTTGCCGATTCCGCTCTCACCATCTACGGCGGCGAGGGGCCGGTGGCCTGGGCCGGACGTCCGACCGAACTGGCCGCGGACCGCCTTCAGGGTGAGGAAACCTGGTTCGCCGTCCCCACCGTTCTCGGCTTACGTCTCGTCTACGTTCGCCCCGTGCTCGCCGGCGGCACGCGCCTCGGTGCCATCGTCGTGGAGCGCCCGGTCATGTCCGACCTCGACGTCAGCGGCCGCCGGGCGAGAGGGTTGCAGGGACCAGGCGACGAATCGTTCCGCTTCGCGACCTGGATCGCTCCGGTATCGATCCAGCTGCAGTACGAGGGCGAGCCGACATCGAACGGCGCCCGAACGTTTGCGGTTGACTCCCCTTCCGGCCGCCGGCTACTGACCGCGACGGTCGCCCCCGACGACCTCGCGGAGACGCGCAGACAATGGGCATCGGCGACCCGCTCGATTGCCATCGTGGTCCTCGCCGCGACGTTGCTGCTCCTGACTGGCCCGCTGATCGACTGGCGAAACCGCGCCCGGTCGGTCCGGCCGTACGTCACGGCAGTCGGCCTCGCGTGCCTGGCGATCGTCGTCGCGCGCGTGATGCTCCGCTCGGCGTCTCCCGCCGACTGGTCGGACGCCGCGGTGTTTTCGGGCGTGAACTACGCGTCAACGTTATTGCCCCCGCCGCTGCCCCCGCTGCTGACCTCGCCTTTCGACTTCCTGTTGACAGCCGGAATGGGTTTCGCCCTCGTCGCGCTGGTGCTGTTCGCCGCGGAAGCGTGGCGGCTGAACGTCAGGCGCTCGCGTCGCGCCATCTCGGACAACGTGGCGTCATTCGTCCTGGCACAGGTGGCAGCGGGCACGGCGGTTGCCTTCGTCCTTCTCGGGCACCGCGCGCTGCTGCGCGACACTATCACGCAGACAACTCTGGACCTGCTCAACTTCTCGCTCCACTCGTGGGACACCTCACGGCTGGTCCTGCAGGAAGGGTTGCTCCTGGCGCACGCCGCGGCAATGGCGTATGCCGTCTTGGTATTCCGGGTCGCGCTGCTTCAATGGCGCCTGCCCGGGCGCCACTGGCGAGGCTGGGTCCTCACGGTTGTCTGCTGGGCGCTTCCGATCGTGGTGTTGGAGCTCGTCGTCGAGCGGTCGGCGTCGCAGGCCATGCCGCTGATGACGGCCGGAGCCGTCGCTATCTGGCTGGCGACGGCCGCGGGCCGGCTGGTGGTCCGCTTCCGTCACGGATCGCAGGCGCTCCGCCTGGTCCTGCTCACGCTGACAGTGATCGTTCCGGCCTCCGCGTTCTATCCAACCATCGTGCAGCTCGCGCGAGAGGACAAGGAGGATTTCGTCGAAGCCCAGTATGCTCCGTACGTCCGCAACCTCAGGGAGAACGTCCAGACGCAGCTTCTGCAGAGCCAGAGCCAGATCGACGCGTTCCCCGATCTCCTGGACCTTGTGACGGCGCCGGACTCGGCAGGCGGCGACCTGCCGACCGACCGGGCGTTCGCCGTCTGGCAGACGACGCCGCTTGCGAGCTACCTGATCACGTCGTCGGTGGAACTGTATGGACGCGACGGCCGGCTCGTCAGCCGGTTCGCGTTCAACCTGCCCGAGGACCTGTCCGCGGCGCCTCTATCGCAGGAGCGATCGTGCGACTGGGAAGTCTACGAGGAGGTCGCGCCGTTCTTCGCCGAGGAGCGCCGCGTACTCCACGCCGGAAGGGCATTTTGTGCCGCCGATCCCAAAGCACCGCCACTGGGCTCCATCGTCGTGCACGCCCTGCCGGATGACTACGAGAACCTGCCGTTCATCTCGTCGCAGAACCCCTACAAGGAGATGCTGCTGTCGGAAGGGCCGCTGCGACGCGAGGGCATCTTCGGGCCCGACGTCGAGTTCGCCGTGTACGGGTGGAGCCGCCGGCCGTTGTACGCCGCCGGGGCGACACCGTGGCCGCTTCCCGACGATGTCTTCTCGCGTGTCGAACAGTCCCGCGAGGAGATCTGGGCGCAACTCGCGCGCGGTCAGCAGCGTTTCGACGTCTACCTCCTCAACGATCGCGGCGGCATCTACGCTCTCGGGTTCCCCGTCGTCTCGCTGCTCGATCACCTGGTGAACCTGGCCGAGCTGACCGTGCTGGCCATCGCCCTCTATGTGCTGCTGCTCGCCGCGAACACGCTGTTCAAGTGGCTCGCGCGACGCGAGCTCGGCGGGTCGGCGCTCCTGCGGGAGCTCCGCGCAAGCTTCTATCGGAAGCTGTTCCTGGCGTTCGTCGCCTCGGTGTTCATCCCGGTGATCGCGCTCGTCCTCGTCACGCGGAATTACGTGGCCGCGCAGATGGAGGCCAGCATCGAACAGGAAGCGATCCGGACGGCCTCCGAGGCCGGCCGCGTGGTCGAGGACCTCGCGGCGCCGCAGGCCGAGCGGCGGGGGCTGGGCATCGACGACAACGTGATGGTCTGGGTGAGCCGCCTGATCGATCAGGACGTCAACATGTTCGCCGGATCGCGGCTCCTCGCGACCAGCGAACGGAACCTGTTCGCCTCGGGACTGCTGCCGACCCGTCTGGACGCCGACGTGTATCACGCGCTGGCGCTCCGCAACGAGGCCGCCACGGTCACTCGCGAGCGAATCGGCGAGTTCGAATACCTCGTCGCGGCCGCGCTCCTGAACGTGCGGGAGCTCGGCATCCTGACCGTGCCGCTGACCTCGAGGCAGCGGGAAATCGACGCGCAGCTCGACGCGCTTGACCGGCGCGCACTGCTCGCCGCTCTGCTCTTCATCCTGGCCGGCGCCGGCCTCGGGTACTCGATGGCCGAGCGCATCTCGGATCCCGTGAACCGCCTGACGCGTGCCACCCGGCGGATCGCGCGTGGCGACCTCGACGCCCGGATCGCCGCCACCTCCTCCGACGAGCTGCGCCGGCTCGTCGAGGCGTTCAACGGCATGGCGGCTGACCTGCAGCGCCAGCGCAGCGAGCTCGAGCGGACCAACCGTCTTGAAGCGTGGGCGGAGATGGCGCGCCAGGTCGCGCACGAGATCAAGAATCCGCTGACGCCGATTCAGCTCAACGCGGAACACCTGCGCCGAGTCCACCTGGACCGCGGCGAGCCGCTCAGTCCGGTGTTGCAGGACTGCGTGTCGACGATCCTCACGCAGGTCAAGCTGCTCCGCCGAATCGCGTCCGAGTTCTCCAGCTTTGCGTCGTCGCCGAGCGCGAAGCCGGCGGAGGTCGACACCGCGGCTCTCCTTCACGAAGTCATCGACCCGTACCGTGCAGGCCTCGACGGCCGTATCGGACTGGAAATCAACATTCCGCCGTCGCTCCCACCGGTCTTCGTTGACCGGAGCCTCATCTCCCGCTCGCTGACCAACATCGTCGAGAATGCGCTTCACGCCATGCCAGGCGCTGGAACGCTGGGTCTCTCGGCGCACGTGGTGGACGGCGTGGTGCGGATCCGGATTTCGGATACGGGCGCGGGAATGGACGACGAAGCGCTCGCGCGGGCGTTCGAACCCTACTTCTCCACCAAGGCCAGCGGCACGGGCCTCGGCCTGCCTATTGCCAAACGGAACGTGGAGCTGAGCGGCGGAACGATCGCCGTGCAGAGCGTGCGCGATCAGGGAACGACTGTCGAAATCAGTCTCCCGCTCGCCGGCTCCCGGTAGCCGTCAGAGGGAGGTGTCGCCGGTCGGCCCGTCGTGCTCGACAGCCGGTGTCGAGGGCCGCCGGCGGAGCCGATGCCACGCGAGGCCGATGAAGGCAGATGCCAGGTACGTATAGGCCATCGTCAGCAGCACGATGCTGGGCTTGGATGCCAGCACGGCAAGGCCGAGTGCCAGCAGAAACAGCACCGGGTAGCTGCGGCGTGACCGGAGATCGAAGGTCTTGAAACTGCGGTAGCGGATCGTGCTCACCATCAGGAGCGCAGGGACGATCACCATCGCCAGGACTGCCCACGCCTCGGCATAACCCTGAAAGCCTGCCGGATAGGCGAAGACGGTCGCAGCCGGGACGCACGCAGCAGGCGGACTGGGCAACCCGACGAAGTAGCGCTTGTCCTGCGTTCCAGCCTGGATGTTGAAGCGCGCCAACCGGACGGCCGCGGCCGCGACGAACAGGAACCCGGCGGCCCAGCCGATTTGCCCCAGCGGCTCGAGGCCCCATTTGAACGAGAGGATCGCGGGAGCGACGCCGAACGAAATGACGTCGGCAAGCGAGTCGAACTCCAGCCCGAAGGCGCTCGTCGTGCCCATCATGCGGGCGATTCGGCCGTCGAGCATGTCCAGCACGAACGCAAAGCCGATGAAGAGTGCCGCGGTGGACAACTCTCCGCGCATCGCATGGACGATGCACGCGTAGCCGCAGAACATGTTCCCCATCGTGAACATGCTGGGCAGCAGGTAGACGCCGCGGCGGAAGCGCCTCGCCTGATCGTCTGAGCGCGTGCGCAGCGGCCTCAGGAGCCGTCGCCGTTCCGCGTGCTCGTCATGCGCGTACATTGTGAGTCCTTACGTCGCCTTGCCGTCTTGCGGGCCCAGCGTGGCAACGACCGTCACTCCCCCGACGACGGCGTCTCCGACCCCGACGTGGATCGTGGCGTCCACCGGCAGAAACACGTCCATACGCGAACCGAACTTCATGACGCCGAATCGATCGCCGGCCCGGACCTCCGCGCCTTCCGTCGTGCGGCACACGATGCGGCGAGCCAGCACGCCGACGATCTGCCGGACGACGACCTGCTGGCCGCGCTGCTCGATCACGACTTCGGTGTGCTCGTTCAGGTCGCCCGAC
>DASTDQ010000840.1:0-3119 GCA_035710305.1 Vicinamibacterales bacterium
TCACCAGGTCGACTCGAACGAACTGTCGTTCAAGCTGGCCGGGTCGCTCGCCTTCAAGGACGCGATGACGCGGGCGCGGCCCACCATCCTCGAGCCGATCATGAAGGTCGAGGTCTACCTGCCCAACGAGTTCGCGGGAGACCTGATGGGGGATCTCAACGGCCGCCGCGGCCGTATCGCGGGAATGGACACGCGCGGAACGATGACGGTGATCCGGGCCCAGGTGCCGATGGCGGAGATGCTGACCTACGAACAGCACCTGACGTCGGCCACCGGAGGCCGCGGCTCCTATCACATGGAGTACTCCCACTACGAGGAGGTACCCCACTCGCTTCAGACGAAGATCATCGCGGCGTCGAAGGCCGAGCGTGGGCAGGCGGTGGCGGAGGAAGTCTGAGAGTTCGACTCCTTCGGTAGACCCCCCGATGGCCGTAAGCCCTGGCCAACGTCTCGGGCCGTATGAAGTACTCGCGCGTATCGGCGCCGGCGGCATGGGGGAGGTGTACCGCGCCCGGGACATGAGGCTGGGCCGGGACGTCGCCCTCAAGGTGCTGCCCGCCTCAGCCGCGGCCGATCCAGACAGCCTGGCGCGGCTGGAACGCGAGGCGCGCACGGCCTCGAGCCTCAACCATCCAAACATCCTCACCATCTTCGATGTCGGCGAGCTTGCCGGAACCCACTTCATCACGGCGGAGTTCGTGGACGGCGAGACGCTGCGCTCGCGCCTCGCCCGGGAGCGCCTGCCGGTCGAGACGGTCATCGAGATCGCCATCCAGATGGTCACTGGCCTGACGGTCGCTCACGAGGCCGGCCTCGTCCATCGCGACATGAAGCCCGAGAACGTCATGATCCGTCTGGACGGCCTCGTCAAGGTGCTCGACTTCGGGCTGGCAAAGCCGGTCGGCCCGGCCGCCGACGATGGTGTCACGACCATGGCAACCCGCGCGGGCGTTGTCGTCGGCACAACGGCGTATATGTCTCCCGAACAGGCTCGTGGGCTCCCGCTCGATGCGCGCACCGACCTGTTCAGCGTGGGCGCCGTCATGTACGAGATGCTCGCCGGGCGACGTGCGTTCGAAGGGGAAACGCCGAGCGACGTCCTGGTCGCCGTTCTCGAGCACCAGCCGGAGCCGCTCGGCCGTCATCGGCCCGACGTACCCGGCGATCTGTCGCGCATCGTGGACTGCTGTCTCGCGAAGGATCCGGCACTTCGCCACCGGACCGGGCGGGATCTCTTGGCGGACCTCGAGCCGCTACGCGCCGCGCGCGCGGCAAAGCCGGACACGAAGGCGGTGCCCTCGATCGCGGTGCTCCCGTTTGCGAGCCTCAGCCCGGATCCGGACAACGAGTTCTTCGCCGACGGGCTCATGGACGAGGTCATCGCGGATCTGTCCGCGGTTCGCGCCCTCCGCGTGATCTCCCGGACCTCCGCGATGCGGTACAAGCGGACGGAAAAGGACTTGCGGACGATCGCCCACGAGCTCAGCGTCCGGTACGTCCTCGAAGGGACCGTCCGCCGCGCAGCGATGAGCCTCCGCGTCACGGCGCAGTTGATCGACGCAGAAACCGATTCGCACCTCTGGGCGGAAAAATACTCGGGCCGCGCCGAAGACGTCTTCGCGATTCAGGAAGAGATCTCGAGGAAGATCGTCGAGGCGCTGCAGGTGCGCCTCACCGACGGCGAGTTGCGGATACTGGCGGAACGGCCGATCGAGAACCTGGCAGCGTACGAGTGCTACCTGAAGGCGCGTCACGAGATGTACCTGGTAGCGGGTGATTCGCTGGACCGCGCGCAGAAGCTGGTCGACGACGGTCTGGCGATCATCGGCGAGAACCCGCTGTTGCTGGCGACCAAGGCGCTTGTGCTGTGGCACCACGTGAACCAGTCGGTCGGTCCCGCGGAGCGGCGTCTGGATGAGGCGGCACGCTGTGCCGCCAAGGCGCTCGCGGGAGATCCTCAATGCGACCTCGCCATCTTTGCGCGCGGGCTGGTTGCCGCCAAGCGGGGCGATCTCGAGCGCGCGCTTCCGGACCTCCGCCGGGCCGCGGAACTCAGGCCGGGCGACGGCGGGATCCTCGCCGAACTCTGCCGCTTCGCATTCGCGGCGGGGCAGGAACTGCGGGAGTGGGTGCGCAAACCGCTCGAGGATCTGCCGCGAGTGGATCCGCTGACGCCGCCGTTCCGCCTCCCCGTTGCCGGCTGGCACTTCAGCGCCGGCCGCCTGGATCGCGCGGCCGGAGAGGCTCGAAGGGTTGTCGAGCTGAGCGAAGCGGGGAGCCCGGTGAGGATCTTTGCTGCGTGGAACCTCGCCGTGGCAGGCGAGCGGGACGAAGCGAAACGGATTCTCCGGCAGCTTGCCGCGGCGCTCACGGATACGCCGTATGCGCTGTACGGCTCGTTGTCCAGCTTTGTCCTGGCGGCGCTGGAAGGTCGTGATGAAGCCGCAGTTCACGTCACGACGCCGCTGGAAGAAGCGGGTCGCTGGAACGAGTACATCGCGTTGTTGCTGGCCGAGGGCTATGCGATGCTCGCGCGTCCGGCCGACGCCGTCCAGTGGCTGCGGACGGCGGTGACGCGCGGATTCGTCAACTACCCGTTTCTCGCCCAGCGCGATCCGCTGTTGCACGCCGTTCGCAACGACGTGGGGTTCCAGGCCCTGATGGGAGAGGTTCGCACGCGATGGAACGCGCTGTCGGCGGAGAGCACTGAAGCGTGACGGACTCCCTGCTACGAGCCCCCGGCCTTCCTCGGCGTGGTGGATTTCCTCGCGGCGCCCTTGGTCTGACCGCCGGCCTGGGCCTTCGAACCGCCCTCGGCCTTGCCGCCGCGGATGCGCTGAGCCGCGCGCTTCAAACGCTCCCCGACGCCCTTCGCCTTCTTCGGCGCTTCCTCGGCACTGTCCTTGTCGGTCTTGGCCTGCGGGTTGTACTCGCTGCCGACGAGCTCGACGTGGGCCACCTCGGCTGAATCACCGCGTCGGAAACCGACGCGAAGGATCCTCGTGTAGCCGCCGGGGCGATCCGCGAAACGAGGCGCGAGCGTCTCGAACAGCTTGCTCACGACCTCTGGGTCCGGCAGCGCGGCGAGCACCATCCGGCGCGCGTGCAGCGTCCGGCCG